>JALTHX010000151.1:1168-3067 GCA_027076005.1 Caldisericaceae bacterium | reverse complement strand
TTCTAACCTTGGATTATCCCTGCTCTTTGCTTGTATATCGTATTTTAGTCTCAATCCCTTTGTAACCAGGGTGCTCTTTCTAACGCAGAATCGCTTGGATGTACAGTAAATTGGAATGGAAGTCTCAATCCCTTTGTAACCAGGGTGCTCTTTCTAACATAAAATCTCATCGAAAGAAAGAGTTCAAAAAAGAAAAGATGTCTCAATCCCTTTGTAACCAGGGTGCTCTTTCTAACGACTTAAGCCCGAAGATGCAAGACAGGTTCTACCCATAGGGTCTCAATCCCTTTGTAACCAGGGTGCTCTTTCTAACATTGCTTTATGGATACGCAACAATTATGCTATTATATCAGTCTCAATCCCTTTGTAACCAGGGTGCTCTTTCTAACAAATTAAGCAATATCGCTAATAATATTACTAAACAAAGTCTCAATCCCTTTGTAACCAGGGTGCTCTTTCTAACTTCCTAAAGGGTTACAGGTTAGCCAGGGAGTACTGATGTCTCAATCCCTTTGTAACCAGGGTGCTCTTTCTAACGGCAGCCATTTTTAGCATGCATAAATACAGGGCTAAATAGGCGCGTTTGGATAGTCTATACGAAACCTTTACAAAAATTTTAATTAAATTTCTCCTTTTGCCCTCCATTATTTTTAACCGTATTAAACAGAGTTTGTTTTTATGCCTGTCCGCTCGATGAGCAAAAATTTCGGATAATCTCAAGAAATGAAGGTACGTTGTAAGCAAAGATTGCTCAATTTTAAAAACATATAGTTTTCAAGGTACAATCTACTCAAATTTTACTGTTCCTACTTTCACTATAATAAGGAGATAAGTTTCAAACTTATTTTGCCAATTGCACAACTTTTTCTGGGTAAGGTAAAATTGCTCTATTTTTCCACCTGTTATCAGTTAAATTCATATACTCTGTTATCTCATTCCAATTAAGTAGCCTTGTGTTATACCAATCCAACATTATTTTGAGTTGTTTTAAACGCGGTATATCCCATAATGATTTTCCGCTACTCATTTCTTTATTGCCAATCTTACCCAACATATATCTCTCAAACGCATTTTCATATATATTTAAATCTTCCTCCTTTTGTTCTGCCAAGTTCCATTTATCACTGCTGAATAATACCTGATATCGTTCTTTTCTGTTGGAGAGGAAAAGTTGTGGAGTAATTTTTACCGAACCCAGACCCAAAGGCTTTCCCATTCCCAATTTGTGATAATGATTTTCTGGAAGGTTTAGTACAAAAAGTAAGGCACCAAGCTCAACATCTGAAAGATTTTCAAAGCGAATTCTGAATTTAAATTCTACCCCTTTCCTTATAGGCTGGATTTTCTTTTCGTACTGTGTCCCATGTTTTCCGATTTTATAGTTATCAGTTTCTCTCCATTCAACGCCGTTTCTATGCCAATATAGTTTATATCCTCTAACTAGCACGTCATCATCATAATGCATAATGCGGTTTTGGTCATTTTGCTCAAGATAGAGTTGAACTGCAGTCGGTTTAGGTGAGGACAGAATTTTTGGGTATGCTGGGCGAAGGAATATGCCGTTCCCATCAGTAAGTAATTTGGCGTCTTCAAAAAATACCCTTCCTGCAAATTCAGACTCTTTTCCAAATATAGCCTCATCGATGTCATATTTAAAGCCTTCCGGGCATTTTTGTATTATATGATCTCTGATTGTTTTCTCATAGGATAGCCTGAAGTATCCAGTATGACCGAACATTACCCTTGTTGTATTATCGTCAGCCCATGTCATATAAAAGCAAGGAGTAGGCTTTTTGTCAGCACGTTTTAGCAAATCGATTTTAGCCTTACTTAGTTTATCATTTCTGTATGCTTTAATATCCTCCTCTGGTATTTCTATCTCTTTTGCATTGTTGTCCT
>JALTHX010000151.1:0-1158 GCA_027076005.1 Caldisericaceae bacterium | reverse complement strand
GTTGTCCTCTTTGTATATTATCCACCCATGCTTTTTCCCGTGCATCTTGCCAGACACCATTAAGAAGCTACCATCTTCTCTCTTTTTAATACTAAACTCTTTAAGGTTTTCCACCTCTTCACGTTTAGCCTGTATCGCCTGCCTACCAAGACGGTCTTCTGCAGGTTTTATATAATATTTAAATCCCCTTCTATGTATGTAACCTGCGTGAAATTTGTAAGTGCCCTTGTCTGTTTCTTTAATTCTTTCCGAGTAATAATTGCGCAAATCAACAATCTTATCTGCCAGCCATCTATAATGTAAAAGGTCATCATTGAAAAATTTGAATTTGCTCCAACTTACAATTTGGACAAGTGTTCTTATCATTCCACGTAAACTGCTTCCAGGAATAACTGGCTCTTCTTTAATATTAAAGAATTTTTCGGTTTTAGCATTCATTCCAATATAGAGAGGGGTAATTGTTTCAAGAGTGCACTCTATATATCCTGTATTTTTCCCATCTTCATATGTGTCAAATTTGGCGGGAGGGATAAAATCTTCAATAGTTCCCGTTTCTGCAGGAACAACTATCTTATTTAGAGGTACAAAGTTGAAGGGCGCAGTTGCAAAGTTTTTAAAGATCTTTTTTACATTGTTAATTTCCCCTTTCATTATTTACCTCCAGTAGCTTGTTGTTTGAATCTAAAAATTCAATGAGCCTACTATCTGAGAATGTTGCTTGTCCTGAATTACTGTATGAAATATAATTTCTTGTATGGATGGTAAGTCTTTTGTCCTTGTCCACTGTGATATTAAAAGGTACGGTTATTTTTGTGCCTCTATCTTCTTTTAAACTTGTCCAGTTACCACTCAATGATTTAGATACAGTAGTACCTATAACAACCTGTTTTGCATCAACTACATCAGTTTCCAATCCTTCTTCATCTTTTCTCAACCTGTATCTAAAGTTATCCCCATCTTTATATGCATAGAGCTCTTCTTCTTTATTAAAAACTCTAATCTCCGTAAGGCGGTTTAAATCGATGTTTTTACTATAAAAGACAATTTTTCCCTGTTTTACGTAGCCTATAAAAACTCCGTAGCTTAAATATGCTACAACAAAATGATGATTGTCCAACGTCTTTATTGTTTCGAGAAGGTCTCCAACAGTTTCTATAC
>JALTHX010000150.1:0-24554 GCA_027076005.1 Caldisericaceae bacterium | reverse complement strand
TTGCACGTAAAATTGCCTGATAGATTGTAGTAACGATTTTTCATATCTATAATTTCCTCTAATCGCTTTTGCAAAGAGGGATTAGAGCATAAAATAGTCCCATTTTTTGGTGGAAGATCCGTTAGAATGTTGGTTAAAACTAAGATAGATGTTAAGCGAGGGTAAGTTTTATAGTAACATAGAATAGTTATTTTTTAATTAACTATATTAAGTAGAAGTGGAATTATTTTTAACAGCTGAAGATAAATATAATAAGGATATTTTTGAAAATTCAAATCACTTAGCTAACGCAATAATGAGTAGAGCTGCCCTATTATTTTTCGAACCGTTCTTCTTTATAAATATCTGCTGATTTGCTGTATCCTCTTTCTTCCCAGTATCCTGGGATGTCTTTATCTACAATTTTAAACTCTGAAACCCATTTAGCATCTTTATATGCATATTTTCCATTCACGACAAGCCTTAAGGGAAATCCGTGCTCTAAGTCTAAAATTTTTCCATTTACTCCATATGCGAGTAAGGTATTTTCGCTGAGTAAAAAATCTATTGGCAGGTCAGTTGTATAGCCATCAATTGTGCGGATAATTACAAATTTCCCGTTTTCTTTTATTTTTACCTGTTTAAATAGTGTTTTGGGATAAATTCCTTTAAAAACAGGCCCAAGATAGCTCCAACCATCAACACAATGAATGTCAAATTGTTTTTCTATAAGCGTAAGCGACATAATATCTTGGTATGTAAAATATTTCTCTTCTTCCACAAGTCCGGTAATTTTTAGTTTGTATGACGAGATTTTTATTTCCGGCTTTCCTAAGCTTGCTATTGCATACCATCTTGAAGTTACTTTTTGCCCCGGAGGCATTTTAAAATCACTATTTTTCATATTTTTATTCTAACAAAATCCTTTCTTTAGTCAATGCTCAAATTTATTTTTGTGTTATAATATTTCTATGAAACTTAAAATACTTTATTTCGCAGAAGCCAGACGAATTGTTAAAAAAAATGAGGAATATGTTGATTTTAATGGAAACACTCTTTCTGAGCTGAAATCAACCATTATTGATAAATACCCTAAAGTTGCAGAGGTTGTTAATTCTTCTATATTTGCAGTAAATTTGCAGTATGCGCAGTTAGGCAGTGCATTGAAAGACGGTGACACCGTTGCGGTTATTCCGCCGGTCGAGGGAGGGTAAATGGTTAAAATTCAAAAAGACAAAATCGATATTCAGAATGTGGAGGAATCCCTAAAAAGAGATGATGCTGGTGCAATAGTATTTTTCTTAGGTGAGCCAAGGAGGAGTGCAGAAGATGGAAAAGTAGTTTCCATTAATTATACTGCTTATATTGATATGGCACTTAAGGAAATGCAAAAAATAGAAAATGATGCACAAAAGATTTTTAAGGTAAAAGATGTAGTAATTATTCACAGAGTTGGAGAAATTCCCCTTAAAGAGATTTCTTTCCTTGTTGCTGTTTCTTCCGCCCATAGAGACGAGGGATTTGGTGCTTGCAGGTGGATTGTAGATGAAGTGAAAGCAAAAGTACCAATATGGAAGGAGATAATGTATGAAGAAAGTAGGAATAGTTAAAAGTATTAAGAATGATGTAGCTGAGGTCAGAGCGGCAACTGAGGATGAATGTGCACATTGTCCGTTACAAGGTACTTGCCCGTCTGGTATTCCCAATAAGAATGGCACGATTCTTGCCCGGAATAGTATAGGTGCCGAGACCGGTGACCTGGTAGAATTTGAGTATGAAGAAAGAGATATAATAAATGGCATATTTACTATTTATATGATCCCTTTATTTTTTCTTGTGATAGGATTAATAATAGGATTGGTTTTCGAAAAAGGATTAAACATTCATATAGGGAAACTTGAGAACCTACTTTCCGTGATAATTGCCATTGGTTTTTTGTTTGTTGGAATGCTTGTTGTGAGAAAAAAGGATAAAAATTTCCTTATTCCTTCAAGAATCGTTTCTGTGATTGCCAAAAGGTTCTATATTCAGAATCATTAGCCTTGTTTTGAGTATAAAATTTTAATTCCCAAGTTTTTGAGAAGTTTTATTAGCTGGTCTATTTTGTCACGGTTGTCTAATGGAATTTCCAATGTCTTATTTTCATATATTACAAAAAGTGACGATTTTCTGTTTGCTGCGATAATCATTAGTAGAGTCGCGAAACCTACTATAATAATAAAGGCTATTCCTGTTTGTAACATATTAATTTTTCTTTCGTTTTTAAAAAGCAGGTATAAAATACCTATCCCGATTATAGAGCTGAATAATGTATACACAATGAAGAAAAGGTCCGGTTTATATTTGTTTTTTCTATTGTCAATATAAACTTTATTTATTTTGTCTAATGGAATTACAGTAGTTTCGTTTTTTGAAATAATAGATAACTTGCCTTTGTCCACACTTACTGAAATTTTTTTACCGTCTGACCTAATAGTTAATTTATTCATATTTTATTATAGTTTAAAAATACAATTTGAAAAGCAAACTTTAAAAGTTATTGACTTTAATTTAAACTTGTATAAAATATGATTGCAAAGGAGAAGGGCCCGTAGCTCAACGGTAGAGCAGTTGGCTCATAACCAATTGGTTCCTGGTTCGAACCCGGGCGGGCCCACCACTGTTAATCGGAGGTGTCAATGTATATAAAGTTACTTTACAAGTTTGAACAAAAAGAAAAAAGTTTGCGTGATAAAGAAGCAAGAATGAAAGAAATTGACCAAGAACTACAGATAAAAGAAGAAATTGAAAATATCCAGAATCAGATAGAGGGGTTAAAATCTGCGATATCCGGATTTATCAACAGGAAAAGGGAAATTGGAAGAGATATTGACGAGAGTAAGGATCAGCTAAAAGGTATTACGGATCTTTTAAACGGAAATAAACTTAAGACAAGCAAAGAAGTTAGAGCGGCTAAAAAAACGAAAGAAAACCTTGAGGCTAAAACCGAGGAGTTAGAGAAGAACCTTGAATTTACTGAAACTGCAATAAAGGAAAAAGAGTCACAGATTAAGGAATTAGAGAAAGAAACGGCGGAACAGGAAGAGAGGTTGCAAAGTATACATAAAGAAAGGGAACTTCTTGGCAAAGAGATAAAGAATGAAACCGCGAAGCTTAAAAAAGAATTCAGAAAAATTGCAAAGGAAATCCCCGAAGATATAATGATTCGTTATGAGAAAATTAAAGATAGCTTCCCTTATGGAGCGATTTCTCCTATAGAAAAAGGGGCTTGTTTAAATTGTGGTGCAATGCTCCCCCTGGAGGTCTTAGAGGAGCTTAAAGATAGTAAAGGGGAAAAGTTAATAAGATGTGAGGTGTGCGGAAAGATTCTTTACTTTCCGGAAGAAATTAAATAATCCCGAGTAACGGAGGTGGTCGCAAGGCATTTGTTTATGCCTTGAGGAAAGTCCGGACTCCGGAGAGCAGGGTGCCTGGGAAATCCAGGCGAGGGTGACCTTAGGGAAAGTGCCACAGAAAATAAACCGCAGAGATTCTCTGTAAGGGTGAAAAGGCAGTGTAAGAGACTACCAGACGCTCTGGTAACAGTGCGTTGTATGGTAAACCCCACCCGGAGCAAGACCAAATAGGATGGCAAAGGATGCTCTCTCCATACCATCGGGTTGGTCGCATTAGATAAATGACCACAGCGTTCGCACAACAGAATCCGGCTTATCCTTTACTCGGGCTTTTATATCAGGACTTAATAAGTTATAATGAAAGCAATGGAAATATTACATACACCGGTTTTAGTAAATGAAGTATTAGAAAATTTAAATCTCAAAAAAGGAGATACTGTAGTTGATTGCACCGTAGGAGAAGGGGGGCATAGCGTTGAAATACTTAAGGCTATAGGTCCTTCGGGTTTTTTGTATGGAATAGATCAAGACTCAGAAGCTTTAAAAATAGCGCATAAACGGTTAAAGAATGCAGGAGATAATTTTTTTCTTGTAAATGATAATTTTTTAAATATAAAGGCAATACAAAAAAAATATAACATACCCGCGGTAAATGGGATACTTGCCGACTTAGGGATTTCATCTTTGCAGCTCTATTATAACAGAAGAGGATTCAGTTTTATTAAGAATGGGCCCCTTGATATGCGAATGAGTTTTCATACTGAACTTACGGCAGCAGATGTTGTAAACAGTTTTCCTGAAAATGAACTTGCGGATATTATATTCAAATTTGGCGAGGAAAAACTCTCCCGGCATATTGCAAAAGCAATAGTAGATTATAGAAGGAGAAAGAAAAAGATAGAAACTACAGAGGAACTTGCAGATATTGTAGCTAACGTATATCATCATAAAAGAGGAAAAATTCATCCTGCTACACGTACTTTTCAGGCATTACGAATCTTTGTGAATAATGAAATAGGAAGCTTAGAGATGTTTTTGAAGGATGCTCCCGACATACTTGCTCAAGATGCTCGGATTGCAGTAATTTCTTACCACTCTCTTGAAGATAGAGTTGTAAAAAAAGCATTTAGAGAGGACAAAAGGGTAAACCGAATAAACAAAAAAGTGATAAGGCCGTTGGAAGGAGAACTTCTTTCTAATAGGCGCTCAAGAAGTGCTAAATTAAGGGTGGCCGAGAGAATATGAAAAAAAGGATGTACTTGCTCGCTTCGTTTTTACTCTTACTATTCGTTATGGGAGAAATCTTTGGATTTAAAACGCGGCTTCTTGAAAAAAGAATTGATTTATATACGAATAATTATACTGCAGTTAGAACAGAAAACAGAAACCTCAGTATTCAGTACTATAATGCTTTAGATTTATCAAAAATTGATGAAATTGCTCATACCAAATTAAAAATGCTGACCCCTAATTCTTATATTATAGTAGAGATTGATAATGCAAAATAAACTTGATACTTTTGTAATAAGGTTGCTGTCTTTATTTACAATTTTTTTGATTATTTTTCTCATTATTTTTGGCAGGCTTTTATATTTGCAAGTTTTTCATAGAAGCTATTATATGGCACAACTTCAGGGCCTGATTTCTCCGGAAGTCGTTGAAATAAAAGGGGAAAGAGGTGACATACTTGATAGAAACGGTGTTGCAATTGCTGTAAATAAACCTTCTTACGAATTAGATATTAATCCTTCCTATTTGGATAGTACGGATAAGAAAATTTTGCTTTCCAAACTTCCTTTAATTATAAATATAAGTAAAGATTCTTTGACGAAAATTCTTGGCAAACATAATGTTTTTGTAAGAGTAACTACACGACTTACAGCAGAGCAGAAAGACAAAATTTTAAGCATTGGCTTAAAAAACGGGATAGCAATTACCCCAACGGAAGAACGTATTTATCCCTTTCATAACCTTTTATCTAATGTGCTTGGATTTGTGGGCAACGATGATAATGGATTATCGGGAATAGAATTCAAGTTTAACGGTTTTCTTGAGGGCGTGAATGGTAAAATCTATTGGCCAAAAACATCCCCTAGGCCTATAGTCCCAAACATTTCTATGTTTGAAATAAAGCCCCGCAAAGGCGATACTGTGCAACTTACAATAGATAAAAATATTCAGTATATGGCAGAAAAATATCTGAAAGAAGCTGTAATTAAAGACAAAGCAAAATCCGGAACAGTAATTATAATGAATCCTCATAGCGGTGAAGTGCTTGCGATGGCTTCATATCCTGATTTTGACCCGAATAATCTTTCTTCTATAACACCAAATAACGTGAAAAATCTTGCGATACAATTAAATTATGAACCAGGCTCCGTGTTAAAGCCAATAATTGCTGCTGCGGCATTACAGGAGGGAACATTACACACGGATGATTCATTTTATTGCACTGGTTCGCTCAAAGTAAAAGATAGAGTATTGCACTGCTGGAGAAAACATGGGGAGGAAAAAGGCTTAAATGTAATAATGAGGAATTCTTGTGATGTTGCTTTTATGAAAATTGGATTGAAGTTAGGTAAGACTCAGCTCTTAAGGTACTTTGGTCGGTTTGGATTGGGTGAATATACGGGTATTAATTTACCCGGTGAAGAAAAGGGCATTGTTCCTGAAGCAAAAGATGTCGGGGATGTAGAATTAGCTACGATGTCCTATGGCCAAGGAGTAGCAGTTACCCCACTTCAACTTGCCGATGCTTTCTGTGCAATAGCAAACAGGGGAATAGAGATGAAACCGATTATAGTAAAGGAAATAAAAGATATGAACGGCAATGTTAAATACTATAATGCGCCTACAATTCGGAAGAGCGTTGTTTCTCCTAAAGTTGCTTCTGAAGTAATGGATGCTTTAAAAGCAGTTGTTACCGAAAAGGGTGTTCCGCAGGCTGAGCTTAAGGGTTATACTGTTGCAGGGAAGACCGGTACCGCACAGAAACCTGATGCAAACGGCGGATATTCCAATACAAAGCTCATTTATAGTTTTTGTGGTATGGTCCCTGCAAGTGATCCCCGAGTTGTTATCCTTACGGTAATAAATGAAACTGAAAAGCCTACTTATTCATTATATGTTGCTGCGCCACTCTTTCAAAAAATTGCAAGCTATGTAGTAAAATATTTAAGGATTCCACAGGATGATTTAGATGAAAGCCACTGAGCTAAAGATACTATTTCCGGGATTTTCGTATTCAGGTAATTTAAATGTTGAGTTTAATCGCATTGAACTTGATTCGAGAAAGATTCAGAAATTTGATCTCTTTGTTGCAATGAAGGGAATACACTTTGATTCCCATAAAAGAATTTTAGAGGCTATACATAACGGGGCCACTGTAGTGGTTTCGGAAAAAGATATTACAGTGCCTAAGAATATTCTTTTGATAAAGGTTTCTGATTCGAGAGATGCGTACGCAAGAATTTCAGCTGCATTTTTTGGTTTTCCCTCCAGAAAATTGAAAGTTGTGGGAATAACCGGTACTTCGGGAAAAACAACTACTGCTTATATACTCTATTCTTTTTTTAACAGGGTTGGTATTAGAGCCGGATTTTTAGGTACGCTTGGAGAAGATACAGGCAGCGGACTTATATTTAAGGAAAAATTTCCTCCTACTACACCAGACGCATTTTACCTGAACAGGGCACTCAGTGATATGGTAAAAGCAGGTATTAAATATGTATTTATGGAAGTTTCCTCATCAGCTATACTTTTTAATAGAATAAGCGGAATAGATTTTTACAGAAAAATATTAACCAATATTGGCCAGGACCACCTTGAAGTGCACAAAACATTTCAAAATTATCTTAGTTGTAAATTAAAATTTTTTGAAGGGGACGTTCCTGCTATCCTTAATAGGGACTCACTTTTTATAGAAGATTTTTTGTCTGTTTCCCGGACATTCAAAACATATGGAATTAAAAATAAAGCAGATTTTATGGCCCATATTGATAAAACAGATCATAGTGGAATGTATGTTACGCTTTCGTATGACAAAGATTATGTTCGTTTATTTCTCAAAGCAAGAGGCGAATTTAACCTTTATAATTTTCTTGCGTTTCTGGCCTTTACCAAAGGAGAAGGAATACCTCTTTCCAAAATTGAACAATTTGCAGCGAATCTCCCGGAGATTCCCGGAAGAATGAATTCCATAGAAACTATTAAGGGCACTGTAATTATTGATTTTGCGCATAATCCGTATGAAATAGAAGCTGTGCTGAATTATGCACGTCAAATTAAACAGAATAGACTTATTACAGTGGTTGGCGCAGTAGGATGGTCTACAGTAGAGAAACGGTACAATATCGGAAAAGTCGCTTCTTCATTAAGTGATGTTTTTATATTAACAACTGATGACCCGAGGGGGGCTGATCCTGATGAAATAATACGGGATGTTAAAAAGGGCTCTTCCGGTAATATTGTAGTAATAAATAACCGTTTTAATGCAATTAGAAAAGCAGTTTCTATAATGAAGAAGGGGGATGTAGTGGCAATCTTAGGTAGAGGCGAAGAAAGAGAAATTCATTTTAGAAACAAAACTGTTATGAAAAGTGATGAGGAGTGCGTAAGGGAGATACTTGATGAAAATAAAAACTGACGAACTGCTTAATATTGTGCAAGGAGATTGGAATAAAGTAAAAATAGATGGCTTTACGAGCTTTGCCATAGATAGTAGAAAAGCGAGAGAAGGCTCTTTGTTCTTTGCAATTAAAGGCAAGCAAATTGATGGGCATTTATTCTTGGAAGACGCATATAAAAATGGTGCGATAGGTGCAGTAGTTGAAGAAAAAACCTCTTTTATAAAAAAAGATTTCCTTATTTTGCAAACTAATTCGGTACAAAAAGCGTTGTTTAATCTTGGAAAATACGCAAGGAATAAATTAAAAGGAAAAGTTATTGGAATAACTGGCAGTGCCGGAAAAACTACTACGAAAGAAATGGTTTCCCTCGTGTTGGATAGTCGTTTTCCGATTTCCAAAACAGCAGGAAATGCAAATACCGAGCTTTCAATACCGTTGTTTTTCTTAAATGATGCGGATCTTAAAAGTGCATTCCATATTGTAGAGATGGGAATCCAGAAGACGGGAGATATGGACACTTTAAATGAGATAGTGAATCCTGATTCTGCAATACTTTTAAATGCAGGCATGTCACACATTGAATACTTGGGAAGCGTTGAAAATGTTGCAAATGAGAAATTTAAATTGGCTAAGTTCGTAGATAGCAAAAGAGGTATTAATATTTTAAATGGAAATGATGCATATTTTAAGATACTTTTGAAAGAGCTTAAAAATAATTATATATCCTTTGGTTTGAGCAGGCATAACGCAGTTTCTGCTAAAATTAAAAGCATCAATGCTGACAGCATGGAGCTTGAAATATGGACAAACAAAGGTAGCTATCCTGCGAGGTTTCCATTTTCCGGAGTTAATTTTGTATATGACCTTCTGGCTGCAATCGCAATCGGTTTCACTAACAACATTTCACTAAAAAAATCAATAAACGCACTTCTTAAATTTACCCCCGTAAACGGTAGAGGAAGTGAAATAAAACTTTCCGAAGACAGAATTTTAATTGATGAAACATATAACTCTAACCCAATTTCTCTGGAATATTCCTTAAGCAGGTTTAAGAATCATAGAAACCGTTTGTTTATTTTGTTGGGCGATATGCTTGAGTTGGGGGAACAGTCTGAAAATGCTCATAGAAAAATAGGAAAAATAATAGCGAGTTTTAATCCGAGCTTTGTTTTAGCAGTTGGAAAATATTCAAAGTTTACAATAGAAACACTTTATGAAAATGGTGTAAAAAACGTTTTTTATCTTCCTAAGAAAGGGGACCTGCTTGATTTTTTGAAAGATAAGCTTGATATACCTCCTTCTTCTGCTATATTTGTCAAAGGGTCCAGAGGAATGCATATGGAAGATGCAGTAAAAGTTATAAAGGAGAGGTTTAAAAGATGAGCAAAGAACTGTGGTATGCTATTTTTTCGTTTATTATTGCTTTTGTTTCTTTTCTAATTTTGATTCCTTTCTTAAGGAAAGATAGAATTACTCAGAATATAAGGGAAGACGGGCCTAAATCTCATTTTAAAAAAATTGGGACGCCAACAGGGGGTGGCATTGTTTTTTTGCTTGTGCCACTTATTTTTATTCCTTTTTTGCACGGTAGGCGGTTTTTATTTCTGTATTTTGCACTTTTACTAAATGGATTGATTGGTTTTGCCGATGACTTTATAAGCATTAAAAAAAGAGAGTCCCTTGGGCTTTCTGCACGCGAGAAACTTATTTTACAATTTCTTGCTGCAGTCATTCTGTATTTAATAGGGAAGCCTTTTATAACAAAAAATATTATTATTAATAATTTCGTGATAGATGCAGGAGCTATTGGATATTTTTTGTTATTTCTATTTATAATGGTGGGGTCAGTAAATGCTTTCAATCTTACTGATGGAATAGACGGACTTTCTACGGTCGTTTCTTTACCCATTTTCCTTTCTTTTGCAATTATCGGAAGCGTTTTAATCAAAGACGTTTCTTTGATAATGTTTGGAGCGCTGCTTGCCTATCTTTGGTTTAACAGCCCCAAAGCCTCCATTTTTATGGGTGATACGGGCTCTCTTGCCATAGGCGGGCTGGTTGGGGCGATTAGCGTATTGGGCAAATTTGAACTTTTACTTGCGTTTTTTGCTTTTGTCCCTATTGTAGAAACCATATCCGTGATGCTACAAGTTTCTTATTTTAAGATTACGCATGGTAAGCGTATTTTTAAAATGGCACCAATCCACCACCATTTCGAGCTCTCCGGATGGAGTGAAACAAAAATCGATTTCCGGTTTTTCATCATAACAGTAGTGTCCTGTATAATAGGATTAATTATTTTAGGAGGCCGATAAGATGAAAAAGATTCTTATAGTAGGAGCTAAAAAGAGTGGTGTTTATGCAGCATTGCTTGCAAAAGAGAAAGGCTTTGAGTCGTTTGTCACAGAAAGTTCTGAAAGAAGCAACTTTAACGAGTTTATAAAAATATTGGAGAAGAATGGTATTCCTTATGAGATGAATGGTCATACATTTGGAATGGTAAAAGAATTTGATTTAGCGGTTCTTTCTCCTGGTGTCCCTCTGGATTCAGAAATTGTGAATAAAGTTAAAAAATCAAATATTCCCTTTATTGGCGAAATGGAGTTTGCATATCAAAATGCGCCTAGTACTGGTGTTGTTGCAATTACAGGTACAAATGGGAAAAGTACAACAACAGCACTAACTGGAAATATATTTCGTTTCTCTTCTTTTAACACCGTAACGGGTGGTAATCTCGGCACGCCTTATTCTGAACTTTTGATTAATAATCCGCTTCCGGATATTGCAGTTTTGGAAACAAGCTGCTTTCAGCTGGAAACGATCAAAAATTTTCACCCGAGAGTTGCGGTTTTTCTAAATTTTACGGAAGACCATCTTAACAGGTATAAAACAATGGATGAGTATCTATTTTATAAAAAACGTATTTTTGAAAATCAGACAACTGAAGATTCTGCGGTTTTAAATTATAATGTTCCCCTGTTAAGAGAGCTCGCAGAAAAGATAAAAAGCAACGTGTATTTTTTTAGTGTGACTGATCCTGTTGAAAAAGGAGTCTATATAAGAGAAGGACAGATTATATTTAGGAACACAACAAATGAGGAAGTGATTTTGCCTGTTGCCTCTATAAAGCTAAGAGGTTCGCATAATCTTGAAAATGCGCTTGCTGCAGTTCTTGCAAGTAAACTAATGAAAGTTCCTAATGAAGTGATTAAGAAAGGAGTAGAAACATTCAAAGGGCTTGAACACCGTCTTGAGGAAGTACGCCAAATTAACGGGGTGCTTTATGTGAATGATTCCAAAGCCACTACTCCGGACTCTACGATAAAGGCGCTTGATGCTTTTAATGAAAAAATTGTGTTGATTGCCGGGGGAAGTAGCAAAAACAATGATTTTTCTTCTATGGCAAAAATATTAAAGGCGAAATTAAGAAAACTTATCCTGATGGGTGACACTGCTCCTGATATTGCAAACAGTGCTTTAGAGCAGGGATATTCTGATATTGTATTCGCAACTGATTTAAAGGATGCAGTTTTACTTGCTAAAAAAGCTGCCTGTTCCGGAGATATCGTTCTCCTATCTCCTGCTTGTGCAAGCTTTGATATGTTTAAAGATTTTGAAGATAGAGGTGAACAGTTTAAGGAAATCGTAAACGCGCTATGAGCAAAGAGCAAAAATCATACATTTTGTCAATCTTAATATTCACGTACCTGTTGGTTATTGCCGGTATTGTAATGAATTTTAGCATAAGTCCTGCTTCGCAAAATAGTGCTTTTTCTTTAACGTTGTTTTACAGATATCTTATTGCCATAGGTGCAGGTAGCGCTGTGATGGTATTTTTTGCCATTTTAAACTATAAGTTGCTCAAAAAACTTTCATTTCCTATTTTGATTTTTCTTTTTATTATTCTATTTTTTACCAAGAGCTCGCCGGGTACTAACTCAAACAGGTGGATTTCTACCGGAACTGTATTTGCTTTTCAGCCATCTCAATATATATCACTATTTTTAATTATTTTTATTGCAAAATTGTTTTCCGGCAAAGTAACAGAAGAGAAACTCCCAAAATATTACATTTTTCTACTATTCATTATGCTGTTGTTTGTCGGTAAAATTGCATTAGAACCTGATTTGGGTAGTGCTTTTATTATTTTTTTAACTACAATTCTTCTACTCTATGGGGTAGGAATGGATTTTAAGATTCTGTCAGGCTTTATCGTTTTTGTTTCGTTTATAGGATATATTTTTATAAAGCATTACAAAGAATGGAATGAGAGGATTATTGCATATTTGCATCCTGAGAAATTTGCGTCAGACCAAGGTTATCAAGCATTACAATCTTTTCGAGCAATTGCACATGGGGGAATTGCAGGAGCTGGATTAATGAAGAGTTTTTTTAAGTATGGAAGTTTGCCAGAAAATGGAGCTGACTTTATATTTGCAATTATAGGTGAAGAGCTGGGGCTTATCGGTGAAACTATTATTATTACTCTATTTTTTATGCTTGGTTATATTGGATTTAGAGTTGCCAGGGCCGTAAACGATCGTTATGCTCGCATCATTGCTTTGGGAATTACGATAAATATTTTAGTAGGAGCAATAGTAAATATCTCTACAAACATCGGATTACTTCCGGTAACAGGGGTTCCTCTTCCCATAGTAAGTTACTCCGGAAATAACATTATACCTACCTTTGCGGGTATTGGCATTTTGATAAATATTATAAAGGAAGAGGTAAGATGAAAATACTGATTGCAGGTGGGGGAACAGGAGGCCATATATATCCTGCACTTTCAATTGCCAAAGAATTTAGGCGTAACGGCAAGCAGGTAATTATGGTTGGCAGGAAAGGAAGTGTAGAAGAAGAAATATATGAGGAAAATAATTTTCAGGTGAGAATAATTCATTCCGCCCTGTTAGATTTTACCCCTTTGAAAATAAGCCGTTTTTTAATAAATGCAACACAGGGAGTATTTGATGCGGCGAACATAATTATGCAAGAAAAACCCAATGCTATTATGGGTGCGGGAGGGTATGTTTCTGCCCCTGTTTTGCTTGCTGCTTACTTAATGAGAAAAAAATATTTTATATATGAGCAGAACATCATTCCGGGAAGAACGAATAAGATTTTTGGGAGAGGAGCAGAAAATGTATTTCTTGGTTTTCCTGATGCATATCATTTTTTTAATGCGGAAAAAGTTTTATTTACTGGCAACCCTGTACGCAGAGAAATCTTTTTAACGGATAGAAAACAAAGTCTGAAATTTTTTGGATTTTCCGGTAAGAAACGTGTACTTCTCGTATTTGGCGGTAGTGGCGGTGCGAGGAAACTAAATTTTATATTTACTAAAATTGCTAAAACGCTTATTGATAAATACGGATTGCAAATTATATTTATTACCGGTAAAAGGGCTTTTGAAGAAACCAAAAAACTTTTAGGTGATGAAACGAAGGAGTTAGTACTACTACCATACCTTGACCATATGGAGTACGCACTAAAAGCAGCTGATTTTGCTCTTGTAAGAGGTGGGGCAATGACTCTCTCAGAGCTTGTGCACAGCAGACTACCCGCACTTATTGTGCCGTTTCCTTATGCGAGAGATAACCATCAATTGAAAAATGCTCTTTTCCTTAAGGAAAAAGGATGTGTGGATGTAGTGGAGGAAAAAAACCTCTTGCCAGACTTGCTCTTAAAGAAGTTATTTTACTATTTTGAACATATAGATATAATAAAGAATAAAATGGATTGTTGTGCAAATTTTTTACCGTCTGATAGTGCAATGCTAATTTATGAAAAAATTATGGAGAAACTTAATGGATAAAGTACTTTTTACTGGTATTGGCGGAGTTGGAATGAGTAAACTGGCTCTTTTGTATAATGATATGGGCTTTAAGGTTATAGGCTCTGATATACGGCATTCTAAGAGAATTGAAGCCTTAGAAAAACGAGGGATAACAGTTCACATTGGGCATAGCAAAGAGCATATTGATAGAAATATTCAGCAGTTAGTATATTCCTCGGCGGTAAAAGAAGACAATGTGGAACTGCTGGAAGCTAAAAAGTATGGGATTTCCATACTAAAAAGGGGAGAAGCGCTTGCTAAAATCGTTAATCAATACAAAACTATAGTGGTTTCTGGAACACATGGAAAAACCACCACCACTTCCCTTATTGGGCACATTTTAAAACACTGTGGTGTAGAGGCAAACGTTTACGTAGGTGGTGATGATAAAGAGTTTGATAATTTTAAAAAAAGTGCTAAATACTTTGTAATTGAGTCTGATGAAAGCGACGGAAGTTTTTTACTATTTGATCCAGACATACTTGTTCTTACGAACATTGATAAAGACCATTTGAATTATTATGGCGGAAGTTTCGAAAATCTCAAGAAAGCGTTTGCGTCGCTTGTTGCAAAAAGTAGAATGTGTGTTACCTCGGCTGATGACCCGAATGCAAGTGATGTTTCTCTGCATTCGCTGCATAGAACTTTTAGCACAAATTCTGAAAAAGTCGATCTTTACGCAAGAAATATAAAGTATGAGAGAAACGGTACTTATTTTGATGCCGTGGGTACTTCATCTGCTTTTAAAGTATTCTTACCGATGTTTGGAGATAAAAACGTGTCTAATTCTTTAGCAGCACTGCTTGCCGTTTTACCTGTTGGCGTAGATATGGAAAAAGCATCTGCTGCGTTAAAAGATTTTTCTCCACCTGCAAGGCGTATGGAATTTAAAGGAGAAAAAGACGGAGTTATTGTATTTGATGACCATGCTGACCACCCCACTGAAGTTTTGGCAACGCTGTCAGCCCTAAAAAAACATTTTCCGGAGAAACGCCTAATTGCAGTTTACCAGCCCCATAGATACTCCAGGATAAAAGCATTGGGAAGAGAAGTGTCTTCTCCTTTTTGGCTTGCAGACGTTGTAATCGTAACTGAGATTTATCCTGCGTTTGAAAACCCTATACCCGGGGTAAATGGCAGAAAAGTATTTGATTGGGTCAAGGAAAGTAACCCTAAAAAAGAAGTATTCTTTGCTCCTGTTAAAGATGATGCTTTGGCTATTCTTAAGCAGATATTGAAAAAAGGTGATTTAGTTGTATTATTAGGTCCGGGAGATGTATCAGAACTTTCTTCTTTTTTACTTAAGGGATTGTGAGGGAAAAGGATGAGAAGAGAAAGCGTAGATCAATTAAAAGAGTTAATAAAAGGGGAAGTCTTACTTAGTGAACCTATGTATAAACATACTTCCTTCCGTATTGGTGGGCCTGCAGAAATATTTTGCAAACCGTTAGACGACGATGATGTTAGAAATATCTTAATCTGGGCAAAAAAGAACAAGCAACCGGTAACACCCATTGGAAATGGAACTAATCTTCTTGTTTCAGATCAGGGTATACCTGGGGTGGTAATACAAATTTCTACAGGTATAAGTGGAATCACCCTTAATGGCGATAGCATTTTTGTTAAAAGCGGAAGTACGGTAAAAAGTCTTATAAATTCTGCTATGAGTAAAGGGCTTGGCGGGGTTGAATTCGCTTGGGGAATACCAGGTACAATAGGCGGATCCATTGTAATGAATGCGGGAACTAACTCCCATTTTTTAAGCAAGTTTGTCAAATATGTAAATGTTTTGGATTTTACTGGAAAGCGGTATCGATTGAACCATGATGATTTAAAGTTTGATTATAGATACAGTATTTTACAGGATGAGCCACTAATTTTGCTCGAAGCACTTTTTAGCCTTGAAAAGGTAGACCAGAATAAGATTAAAAAAATAATAAGCGATGTTTCTGAAAAACGAAAAGGCAGACAGCCTTCGGAGTATCCTTGTGCAGGAAGCATTTTTAAAAATCCCCCAACTACATATGCAGGTAAAGTGTTGGAAGAAGCGAATTGCAAGGGAATGAGAGTAGGAGATGCTATGGTTTCGGAATTGCATTCAAATTTTATAGTAAACTTAGGCCATGCTACTGCAAATGACGTACTTACTCTTATAAGAAAATCCCAGGAAAAGGTTTATAGAAAAAAGGATTTAATTCTTGAATTGGAGGTAAAGCTAATCGGGAATTTTAATACTGATTTGCTTCTAAAGAAAAAATGAAAAAAAGAGTTCTGGTACTATACGGGGGATTATCTTCCGAGAGGTCCGTTTCCGAAAAAAGCGGAAGAGCTATCGCAAATGGCTTGTATGAAGCAGGCTTTATCGTAAAGGAGTTTGATTTTAAGGGTAAGTTGGAAAGTATAGTAAACGAGTTTCATCCCGATGCGGTATTTATTGCTTTGCATGGAAATCTTGGAGAGGACGGAACAGTGCAAGGAGCATTGGAATTACTCGGTATACCATATACGGGTTCCGGTGTTTTAGCAAGTGCATTATGTATGGATAAGCTTTTTACTAAAAGAGTACTTAATGCAATTGGTATAAATACCCCAGATTACGTATATTTAAAAAATAAAAACTCATTACAGTTCGAATCTGTTTTAGCAAGGCTGAATACAAATAAAGTAGTAATAAAGCCGATTGATCAAGGCTCTGCCATTGGTGTTACAATTGCTTCAAATAAGCAGGAATTTGATAAGGGCCTTAAGTTAGCTTTTTCCTTATCAAAAAAGGTAATTATAGAAAGATTTATAGAAGGCAAAGAAATCACAGTTTCCATAATAGGAAACGGAAATAGTATAAAGGTATTACCTATTATAGAGATAGTGCCTGAGAATGAGTTTTATGATTTTGAGGCTAAATACACGCAGGGCAAGTCTCATCATATTATTCCGGCCCGTATACCTAAGGAAAGTTATAAGAAAGCGGAACAAATGACTCGTAAAATTTATGAGGAATTTGGATTAAGAGATTTTGCGAGAATAGATTTTATAGTGGATAGAACCGGCAAGGTGTTTGCTCTCGAAGCAAATACAATTCCCGGTTTTACTGAAACAAGCTTACTTCCTGATGCTGCGAAGGCCGCAAATATTAGTTTTCCTGCTCTTGTCCGTTTTATTGTGGATGAATCTCTTAAAAGAAGTGGATGAAAAAGGTAATTCTATTTGTTATCGTAGCTTTCTTAATTCTTGTTTTTTCCACTCCATTTCTTCCCCGAAGATTCATAAGAGTGCACAGTAATGTTCCTGTTAGTGTAAATGATATCTTTAAAAAGTCTGGCGATTTTTATTACGTTTATGTTAGTAAATTACCCGTAACAATCCATAGAAAATTCATATATATTGATGTTTTTTATCAGGAACCTGTAGTTGGCACTGTTCAATTTGCTGATGGAAAGTTTGCAATTACAGAAAAAGGTCATATAATAAAAACAATTGAGGGAAATAGTGAGTTTAAGTTAATAGCAAATATGCAAAGTAGTCAGTGGGATGAAAATTTTGTTTCAATGTTTAGTGCAGCTAAAATGGCAAGTATCCTAAATGAAATAAGAGAATTTGCGGTTTTCAATGGTTTAGCAGGTTTTTATGACAAAAATAAAATTGCTGTTATAATGGGAAATGGAAATTATGGGGAGAAGTTTTTGGAATATAAAAAAATATTGGAGTTGTATGCGAAAAAAATGGAGGAGATGAAAAAGATAAATATGCAATACTATGCTCAAGCAATTATTGAATGGAGGAAACAGTGAATGAAAGGGTAATTTCCGCTCTGGATTTAGGTAGTGGCGGTATAAAGTTTGTTGTTGCGGAAATTACAGAAAACGAACCGCTTATCATCGGATTCGGAGAATCAGTTAGTAAAGGCATAATTAAAGGTGTAGTGGTCGACCTTGATAAAACAACTGAGGCCATAAAGGACGCTAAACAAAAGGCTGAGAATATGAGCAACAAAAAAATCTCCTCTATAGATGCTACTGTGAGCGGTACGCATATTCATTCGGTAAACAATAAAGGTACTGTTATTATATCTCGGGAAGGAAGGGAAATTACGCGTGATGATGTGCGCCGCGCCGAAGAATCTGCAAAGGTAATTATGCTCCAGCCGAATCAAGAAATTATTCATACGCTGGCAAGGCAATTTATTATAGACGGTCAGGGAGGGATAAGAAACCCTGTTGGAATGTCCGGGATAAAACTTGAAGAAGAAGTCCATATCATTACAGGTTCCAGCACTGTTTTGCGAAATATCAGGAAGTGTGTAAAAAATGCTGAACTCTATGTGAATGAATTTGTTTTACACTCTGTAGCTTCCTCATTTGCCGCGCTTCGGGAAGAAGAAAAAGAATTAGGTGTCGCATTGTTGGATATAGGCGCAGGTACTACAGACCTTATTGTTTTTTCCGAAGGCAATATTTCATTCACGGAAGTTTTCCCTATGGCTGGTGAATACATTACTAAAGATATCGCTTACGGCCTCAGAGTTTCTTTGGAAGAAGCAGAACGAATTAAGAGAGAATACGGTGCCGTGGCTTCTGAGGGGGAAAATGTCGAAGGCGAGGTTGAAATATCTAATGTCGGTGGCACGGAAAAGATTAAGGTTTCTAAAGAAAAGATTAGTGATATTGTTACTGCACGGATAGATGAAATATTTGAAAATATCCGTTTTGAATTGACTAAATTAGGCCAGTGGGGTAATATGCCTGCAGGTATAGTTATTACTGGAGGCACTGCCAATTTAAAAGGTATAGCGAAAAGAGCAAGCGAGATTTTTGAAACCCCGGTTAGAATTGGGAAGCCTGGTGATGGTGAGATGTCTGCTGATATGCTTGGTTTACCGCAGTATTCGGCGTCCGTAGGGCTTGTAAAATATATGGCGGAGTCGGGAAAAGTAAAAAGAAAACCTTTTTCAATCTGGAAAGATTTGTCGTGGCTGAAAGATATATTCGAATAGGAGGTTTTTAATATGTTAGATCCCTGGAAAAGCTCACAAGCAGTAATTAGAGTCGTTGGCGTCGGAGGAGGAGGAAGCAACGCTGTCAATAGAATGATAGAAGAAGGTGTTCAAGGCGTTGAATTTATTGCAATCAATACAGATGTTCAGGTTCTTGCCTTAAGCAAAGCTGAGAAAAAGGTACAAATAGGGGCGAGGACAACTGGTGGCCTTGGTGCAGGGTCTTATCCTGAAATCGGCAAGAAGTCAGCAGAAGAAAGTAAAGATGAGTTAAGAAAAGTAATAGAAGGAGCAGATCTTTTGTTCATTACCGCAGGTATGGGCGGTGGCACAGGAACAGGTGCTTCTCCTATAATTGCTTCAATTGCAAAAGAGCTCGGAATACTTACCGTTGCCGTGGTTACAAAACCGTTTGGATTTGAAGGAAAACACAGAATGAAAGTCGCAGAAGACGGAACAAAGGAGCTTTCTCCAAATGTTGATACTATCATAACGATTTCTAACGACAGACTGCTTACTCTTGTAAACAAAAAAACACCCTTAAATGAGGCTTTTAAGCTTGCGGATAACGTTTTGTTTTTTGCAGTAAAGAGTATTTCGGATCTTATTACTGTTCCTGGGGTAATAAATGTTGATTTTGCAGATGTGAGGGCTACTCTGAAGGATGCCGGAACTGCATGGCTTGGTTTAGGCATTGGCCATGGAGAAAACAGGGCAATGGAAGCTGCCAAAAAAGCATTAAGCAGTCCGTTGCTTGAATTTTCTGTGGATGGGGCGACAAGGCTTTTACTTAATGTTACCGGAGGAAACGGTTTAACTTTGTATGAGATCAATGAATCGGTAAATTTTATAAAAGAATCTGCATCTGAAGAATCCAATACTATATTTGGTACAGCAATAGACGAGTCTCTTGATGATGAAATCCGAATTTCTGTTATAGCTGCAGGCTTTGATAAAAAAGAAATCAGTAATTCTCATTTAAAAATCAAGCATAAAAAATTACCACAATTAGAGGACATAGATTCGGGGGATATTGAAATACCTGCGTTTTTGAGAAGGAAAAATAAATAAAACATAGGCACTTATGAAACGCTTTCCCGTTGCCCGTTTGTTATTTAATTTGGTAATTATTATTAGTAGTATTTTTTTGGTAATATCTTCCTATCAGCAGTTTCATGGCTTTCTTCGGGTAAGTGCCATTAAGGTTACAAACGAAAAAGAAATAAACTATCCGGTATGCCAATCAATTGCGGGTGAAGCTTTTTTTATATCCTACCCCGTGGAATCCCCTTCCGCTGGAGTGGTAGAAAAACTTGTAGAGAATTATACTTTTGTAAACAAGGATGAACTTATTTGCAGGATAAAATCTAACGGCCATACATATGATGTATTTGCCCCCGACAGCGGCCTTCTTTTATGGGGTACGTTTAATAAATATTTCAGCTCACTTGATAAAATTATATCTTTCAAGAAAGATATAGAATTTTCCAATACTCCAAATAGAATTGGAGAAAATAGCACCCTGTGCAGCATATTAAATAATGATTTTACTTTTGTGCGAATGAAGAATTCCGAAGCATTAAAGTCCTCAGCAATTAATGTTTACGTAAATGGGAATCCTGTTTCAGCTAAAAAGGTTCTTTCTTCAAATGAGTATGCTTTTTTTAAAATTAGCGAGCTTGTAAAATATTTTATCAACAAAAATGAGTTTTCTGTTTTTGAGGGTTTTAAAAGAGGCGTAGTACTGAATAAGGGCGTTTTAGTAAGTAACGGTAAGGAACAAGGTGTTTTTATTGTTCGGCATAATGTGATAAAATTTGTAACGGTGAAAACTTATAACTTGAATGAAAATGAAGTAGTTGCAGTACCTGATGATGGGAATTTAGATTCCTTAATAGTTATTTTAACGCCGCATCTTGTAAAAGACGGAGAAGTATTTAATGAATAGGTGTAACCTTTTCTGTAAATTTACGTTTATATAGGTGAGGACTTGAAAATAGAAGAAGAAAAAAAACTTGTTGATAAAATAGTAAAAGGTGATGAAGGTGCTTTTGAGCAGTTTTACAGGATTTTTTTTCCAAGGGTATACAGATATGCCTATAGGAAAGTGAGAAACAGGGAACAGGCGGAAGATGTTACGTCGGAAACTTTTTTTAAAGCGTTGAGAGGATTAAGCAAATTTGAGAGTAAAAGAGATGGTGGGCTTGATATCTGGATGTATGCGGTTGAGAGAAATATAATAAGAGATTTTTTTAGAAAGAATGCGGGAATAGATGTTCTCCCTTTTGAGGAAACATGGAACAAGGTTTTGGATCCTCTGATCGAAGACCCTTATATTACAATCGAGCGAAGAGAAATTGATGAAACAATTGCTAAATGTTTAACAGAATTGCCTGATCAATACAGAGATATTTTGAAAATGAGGTTTTTTAAAAGGATGAGTCTTAGAGAAATAGCGACTTCTCTTGATAAAACTGTTGGTGCCGTAAAAGTTTTGCAGTTCAGGGCATTAAGAAAACTTAGGAAGTTAGTGGAGGAGAAAATAAATGCTCAGTAAGGAAGAAAAGTTAGAGCAATTTTTAAGCAAGCTTCTTGCTGAAAAAGAACCCGATTATCCCAACATTAAGGATGACGGGGAACTCTTGCGATTAGCAGAACTTTCTCTTTTACTCAAAAAAGGGGAAGTACCTGCAAAAGAAACTTTTAAGGAAGATTTAGCAAATGATTTAAAAAGAGGATTAGCTATAAATAGTAGTCACCTTATCGAGAGAAACCGGCTAAAAAGTGTCAATGTGAATTTTGCTCTTGGCAGTGTATCTCTTGCTTCTCTTTTTTCAATGCTTTTTAAAACAATTGAAAGTGTATATACACTGTTGGATGTTAATGAAACTCCAAGAAATAAACAAGAGGATATAAAAATTAATTATTATAAGCTTTACAACAAAAAGGAAGAAATGCTTTTGCATAACAAGAGGAATAATGCTATACTGTATTGGCCATTTGGTCAATTTGCTATATTTTGATGAAATTATTAAGGGAGGTGATGAGCTGAAAAAATCAGCGAAAAGCAAAGTATTAAAAGAAAAAATTCAAAAACCGAAAGGAGGATTACGTATGAAGAAATTATTAGCAGTAGTGTTGGCACTTTCAATGGTGCTCGTATTTTTTGCAGTAAGGCCAGCGCCAGCAAGTGCGGCGGGTTTCCCCGATGTTCCGGCAAATTACTGGGCAAAGAAGCAGATTGATTACCTTGTAACTAAGGGCGTTATTAAGGGGTTCCCGGATGGTACATTTAAACCAGAGGCAAAGGTGACACGTGAGCAGTTTGCAAAGATGATTGTAGCTGCAAAAGGGCTTAACCTTTACAAACCTTCATCGGCTACTTTTACTGATGTATCCAAAAGCCGTTGGTCGTATGGTTACGTGGAAGCGGCTGTAAAAGCCGGTTATATCAAAGGTTACGGCAATGGTAAGTTCGGCCCTGCGGATCCTATTACAAGAGAGCAGCTTGCAGTTCTTGAAATTAGAGTTCTTGGCAAGGCAAAAGAGGCGAGCGATCCGAATCTTATCTTTGCTACATTCTCAAACGATGAAAACAAAGTAGATTCTTGGGCAAAAGGTGCAATGACTCTTGCAGTGAGGCCTCACTACCAATTACTTAAATGGGATGAAGCGAGAAATATTAGGCCGAGGGATCCTGCAACAAGAGCAGAGTGTGCATATTCCGTTTATATGGTGCTTAAACCTCCGGTTGAAGGCGGTAAAGTAGCAACTGCATCTACCGAAGAGCCCCCTACGCTTTTTGCTCTCATTGAATCAAGTATGACGATGTATGAGGTTCTTGGTTCTGTGAGTGAAGGCGCAGCAGCTACTACTCCTTCTGGCAAACTTTACCCCGTGGAAGCAGATTATGTTCCGAGTACCACGGACGGCACCTGGGTTATTGATGAAAAGAATAAAACTATGAAAACGGTTTGGAAACTTAAGAAAGGCGTTAAATGGTCTGATGGACAGCCAGTAACTGCACAAGACTACGTTTTCAGCTGGAAAATGGCATTAAGCCCTAAAGTAAATGCTATTTCCAAAGACCCGATGGACAAAATTGCAAAGATTGAAACACCTGACAATTACACACTTGTTGTTTATTGGAAAGAGCTTACGATATGGGCGCAGTATGATCCGACTGGTGCGGGTCTTTACCCTGCACATATATTAAAGCCGATTTTCGATAAGAATCCTGCCTCTATTAATTCTTGCAGCTTTAATCAACACCCCGTTTATACAGGACCTTATGAAGTTGCAGACTGGTCTCCAGGCAACTATATTATTCTTAAGAGAAATCCCAATTACTGGGCAGGTAAAGGTTTAATAGACAACTTTATTTATTATTTTACTCCTGATACAAATACAATGCTTATGCAGCTAATGGCAGGTAAACTTGATATGACAATGCCCGGGATTGGCCTTGATGTTCCTGGAGCTTATGCTGCAGAGAAAAATGGTATAAAAAAGACATTTAATATTTACTATGTACCCGCTACTTATTGGGAACACGTTACACTGAACCTTACGGATAAATTCCTTAAAGATATTAACCTTCGTAAGGCATTAATGTTTGCACTTGATAGGAAAGAAATGTCTGACAAGATCTTTATGGGTAAGAGGAAACTTTGTTATGGTCCAATACCTCCGAGTGCAGCAGCTTTTAACAAGGCAAATATTGGCAAATACCCATATGATCCTACAAAAGCGAAAGAAATTCTTCAAAAGGCAGGTTACACCTGGGATAAAGATGGGAACTTACTTAACCCTGCAGGTGAAAAAGTTGTGATTAACCTCGAGGGACCTCAAGGATATGCAGTACGTGAGTCTGAAATTGAATTTATGCTAAAGTATTGGAAAGACAACCTTGGTATTTCCGGAAGCTATGTTCCTAAGAGTTGGTCTGCTTTAATTAATGACTGGTATGCTGGAACTTTTCAGGGTGCTCTATTTGCATGGGGTTCTGACCCTGCGGAAATCTGCAGTTGGACGCTTTATAACAGCGAACAAATTCCTACAGAAGCAAACGGAGAAAATGGACAGAACTTTACCCATATTTCTAATCCTGAACTAGATAAATGGACAAACATATGCAACGATTCTGTTAATCCAGAAACGAGAATTGAAGCGTCCAAAAAGATTCAAGCAATTGTTTATGATCAACTTCCAGAACTTTATTTGAATATGCACGTTTCAGTAGCCGTAGTACGTAAAGGGCTTGTAGGTTTTGACTATGACCTCAATGCGACAACTCCGAGCAGCTGGAATGCACAATATTGGTACTGGGAAAAGTAGAACCTAAAATATAAGCTTGGAAAGAGAGAGGGGGGGCGAAAACCACCCCTCTCTAATAGACTTAGGAGGACAAACAAATGAAGAATTATTTGATGAGGAGATTACTTGAACTTATACCTGTTCTTTTTGCAATTGCCTTTGTGAGTTTTTGGCTTGTTTCTAAAATGGGTAATCCATTTGCTGTTCTTATTATAAACCCGCATGTGCATCCAGAAGATATCGCACGTTTGGAACATGCATGGCATTGGGACCAACCGTTGGTCGTAAGATTTTGGTTTTGGCTTAAAGATTTTGTTTACCCAAGGCAGGGCTGGGGACTCTCTACCATTGCACCGGGCCAAACTGCGCTGGAACTCATAAAGAGAAGAATTCCTGTTACCTTCGCT
>JALTHX010000149.1:0-3083 GCA_027076005.1 Caldisericaceae bacterium | reverse complement strand
CCTCCGAATGCGTTCGGATATTGAAATACCGAGCTCACCCGGGTTTCTGTTACAAAGCCACTATACAAGGCGAATCTTGCAATAAAGGAGTTTGGTATAAGTGCAATGGAAAAATATGATATTAGCCCTGTTGTGCTTAGAAGCAAGCCGATGCCTACTATGCTCCAAACCAAAAACAGAAAATCCGAATTGGTTTCTATGGCATTTACTATAATTATAGCTATTAAGATTGCAGAAATAATCTTGGTAGCTTCTATAAAAGAGTCATATCTATAAAAAGACGTAAATATAAGCAATATAATTGCTATAACAAAGGCGATTACAGAGAAATCGAGTGAAAATTTATTATACGTGTCTTTTTTTATAAACCACACAATGAGAAAAATAGCAAAAGTTATAAACACAATAGTAGAGTAAAGATAAGTTTGAAAGTAAAGTTCTATCCTGCCAAGCCGTGAGAAGATAGCAAGAAAGTAAATTTCTGCTATTGTTATTATCAGGAATACCCTATTTAAAAGTCTGGAATTCTTATTCATACTACCATTTTGTTCCATCTTTTCTCCTTTGTATTTCACTTAAGCCATTATTTTTTTATATTCTTTACCCAGCTCGATATAATGCAAAGCGTTTTCTTTTATAAAAATCTTTTCTTTTTCTGATAAATTGCGGACAACCTTTGCAGGGATGCCTACCGCAAGGCTCCCTTCGGGAATGTTTTTATTTTCTGTAACCAGTGCATTTGCCCCGATTATGGAATGTGCACCGATATGCGAGCCTGTAAGGAGCGTTGCTCCCATACCGACAAGCGATTCTTTCTCTATTGTTGTGGAGTGCAAAATTGCATTGTGCCCCACGGTTACATATTCTCCAACGATGCAGGGAATATCCGTGTCCACGTGAATAACAGTGTTATCTTGAATATTTGCTCCCCTTTTAATGATGATAGGCGCAATATCTCCTCTCAGCACTGCGCCGTACCAAATGTTGGCATCTTCTTCAATTGTTACATTTCCGATTATAACAGCTGTTTCTGCAATAAATGCGCTCTTTGCTATTTTTGGCTTTTTCCCTTTGTATTCCACTATCATTTTCTTCTCCTTATTTTAAGAAAATTTCCGTTCCGCAGTATGGGCATTTCACCACGCCTTTTCCTGCAAGTTCAAGTGACGCGCCACAGTTTGGGCATTTGTGCATATCCATCTTTTTTGCATCTGCTGAAACAAGCTTTCCGCCTTTCCAATCAACGTATCCTGTAAACAACTCTTTTCCTACAAGGTCTTCAAGGTAATCTCTGAAAGTGTCTCTTGTTAGCCCCGTTTCAACGATTAGTTGGTTAACTTTGACAGTGCCCCTTGTTTCGACTGCATTAAGGATTTTTTGCTCGATTTCAACCTTTTTCATTTCTTTCTGTTCCTTTCCACCGTTAATAAATATGTATGCACCTATTAGTGCAGGAAGAATTACGAGGATAATAAACCCCATTGCGGTTGCGCCACCGCTCCTTGCGCCCATCGTGGAGAAAAGCCATACCGCAAATCCAATTGCAACAACAAAAAATACAATTCCTAAAATTTTACTCCTGTTCATTTCACACCCCCTGAATAAATTCAATTCCTGTTAAATTATATAAAAAGAATTAGTAAAGCAAAATTCACATCCCACATCCTTTTATTAAAAAACTTATTTTCCTTATCCTTTGCAAACAAAATGTAGAACTCCCCTCTTGTTTTTCTTTGTCTTTCTGAGCGTAGCGAAGAGCCCTCATCCATTTTTGCAATGTCCTTTCTAATATAACTACGAGGTCCTCCGCAAAAGCGGCTCAGGACGACAACTTTTTTGTCCTTCTGAACGAAGTGAAGAACCTCTTTTTTAATAACTAAAAAACTGAGACCTTTCGCAAAAAGCGCTCGAGGGTGTCAGTGCCTTGTCTTTCTGAACAAAGTGAAGAATCCCGTATTTGAATTTTTATCCTTTTAAGGAGGCATTGTCCTTTATTTGATAACTATACCATCATACCTCAAATGAGGATGGGAAAATAACATTGTGCTAAAATAGTTGGTGATATGCTCAGAATTTTTTTTGCAAAATAAAATATCCTTGTAAATTTACAAATGCTGCTGTGGTATGGATTTTGGATTTGTGAAAGTTTGAAACTTTTATGGATATATTCTTATTCCCCTAATTCTCGTTTCAACTGCAAGTGGGTTTTTCTTTTCCAAAAGTATTTTAAATTCTTCCGGGGTAAATGCTTTTGGCTCTATAAGAGGCGGTACTGTTTCATACAGGAGGTGTAGTCTCTTTAGGGGATTTACGGGTAAATTTTCTGCGATTATTAATACATCTATGTCTGATGCGTCATTGAAGTCGCCCCTTGCAACGGATCCGATGACGTAAGCCTTTTTAACGGACAAAGTTTTTGCAAGCTGCCGAACGTATTTTTTTGCCAATTCAATGTATTCTTTTTGCTTTTTTATACGTTCTTCTATTATTTTAAGCATAATCTTCTATAATTTTATTTATGAATGCCTCAATTATTTTTGTTGATTTGTAGCTTGTATTTGCCGATTCTTTATCGTAGTATTCATGAGGTGAGCCTTCGGGATATGCATCTGGGTAGCGGGGAGGAATGTAATTTGCATCTAATACGCGGGCAGCAGTTTTTACTTCATTATCTACTTTTATGCCAATATCTTCTATTTCTTTGAGAAGTTTTAATAAGGAGTGTCCTATGGAATGCTTGCCAAACCCTCTCAAAAGAGCTTTCAGCATTAGTTCTGCCGATTGTTGAAACTTGAAGCATGCCCAGCTGTAATCTCCCTCTTCTTCATCTTTTACAGCGGATTTGAATGTATACAGTGCTTCATTAAGCCATCTTTCATATTCATTTTTGTCGAAGAATTTATTCATTTTTTTACTTCCCTTGTTTTAGTATAAAGCTTGCAAAAGTTTTTGCAAGGCATCGAATTGCCTCATCAAAGATACTACGATCTTTGTCAAGAGGAAAAACATAAGTTTTTATCCTTTATTTTGTCTCTTTTATCGGGATCTATGTCAAGGTGTTTGTACTGGGACTTATTTAGGTA
>JALTHX010000148.1:0-3087 GCA_027076005.1 Caldisericaceae bacterium | reverse complement strand
AAATAGTAAGTGCCTTTCTGAATGAATATCCTCCCGAACGCTGGATTACGCCAACGGTTGCTTTTTTGATTTTATCTTCTTCGATATTCTTTGCCGTGTCTGTTTGGATGAATTTTATGCCATACTCTGCTAAGGAGCCTATTGTTTTTCTTATTCCAATAATCGCTTCTCCTGTTTCGTAAGGGTCACCCGTTAGGTATAGCAGCGTTTCGTTCGGGCGGAGTAATCCGAACAGAGCAATCGAAATTGCGTGTGTGCCTGAAACAATCTGAGGCCTCACTAACGCCGCTTCGGTATGGAAAATATTTTTGTATATTTCTTCGAGCCTTTCTCTCCCCGGGTCGCTTAGCCCGTACCCGGACGTATCCCTGAAGTGCAGATCGCTTATTTGTGCTTTTCTAAATGCTTCAAGCACTTTGTAGAAATTTTCTTCTTTTATTTTATCAATCTCTTCAAACTGCGCCTTAACTTCTTCTTCGCACTGATTTCCGAGCTTTAAAATTTCTTCTTTTATCTTTAATCGGTTTTCTCTCATAGGGGTAATTCTAGCACAAAATTGTATATCCGGCAATCTATACCGGGTATGAAACAACCCCGTTGCTGTCAGTAATCAGGGATGAGTCCACCTGATATTTCTTTGCCTCACGATATTTGAAAAAGTTTACTGCAACATCCGGAAACAGTGCATAGGTAAGCGCGTCTTCGTCTTGCTCTATGTATTCTTTTATCGCGTTTCTCGCTTTTTTCAGCCCCGGCTTTAGAATTTCACCTGGCCTTGCTTCCATTACCTTTTCTTTCCCTATGATTTTTTCTTTTAATTCGTCAGATATTTTTACAGGAGGTTTTCCGTATTCACCCCTGGCGTATGCTTTTACTTCTTCGGGTACCATTTTGTACCTTTCGCCTGTGACTACGTTGAGAACAGCCTGTGTGCCTACTATCTGGCTTGCCGGTGTAACAAGCGGAGGATAGCCGAAATCTTTTCTCACGCGCGGCACTTCCTTGAGCACTTCCTCAAGCCGTTCAATTGCGCCGAGTTTTTTGAGCTGAGAGATGAGGTTTGAAAGCATCCCCCCTGGTATCTGGTATGTCAGTGCATTCACATCTACGCCGAGAATCATTGGGTCCAGAATGCCATTTTTAATATATTTTTCTCTTATCGGCTTAAAGTACTGAGCAATTCTGTTTAATGTATGCAAATTGAGCCCTGTGTCAAACTCTGTGTTTTTCAGTGCGGCAACGATGCTTTCAGTCGGAGGCTGAGAAGTTCCCATAGAGAACGGAGAGATTGCCGTATCCACGATGTTTACGCCTGCTTCTATTGCTTTCAAATAACTCATAGAAGCAAGGCCTGTTGTGTAATGGCTGTGTAGATCAATGGGCAGGTCCGTTATTTCACGCATTTTTTTTACAAGTTTGTATGCAACGGAAGGGGAAAGCAAGCCTGCCATATCTTTTATGCAGATTGAATCTACTCCGAGGTCGATGAGTTGTTTTGTTAATTTTACATACGTGTCAATTGTGTGCACAGGGCTTATTGTATACGCAATTGCCCCCTGAACGTGTGCTCCTGCCTTCTTTCCTGCTTTTACGGATGTTTCAATGTTTCTAAAATCGTTTAATGCATCAAAGATGCGGATAATATCTATTCCATTATCTACAGCACGTTTTACAAATTCTGTGACTACATCGTCCGGGTAGTGTTTGTACCCCACGAGATTCTGCCCTCTGAGGAGCATCTGGAGCTTTGTGTGTTTTATTCTTTTACGAATTTCTCTTAGCCTTTCCCATGGGTCTTCGTTTAGAAAACGTAATGCTGCATCGAATGTTGCCCCTCCCCACATTTCTATTGAATAAAAATGCGCCGAATCGATTTCTTCCAGTATTGGAAGCATTTTTTCGGTGCTCATCCTTGTTGCAATGAGCGACTGTTGCGCATCCCTCAGTACGGTTTCCATAATTTTTATTTTACTCATAATTCACCTCCATACTCAGGGTAATATTGTAGTATATTTTGGAAAAAATGCAAATTTATTTAATAACCTGAATGCAGTTACCTATACCTTTTGTAAAGTGCATTACATTTGTTATATTTTGAACTATATGGTAACGAAAAATACTCTACGCATATTTTTCCGGGCGAATTTTATCCGTTTCCCATAGTATAAAGCGCTGCGAAAATTATTTGCTAAAGATGTTTCTATTAAATCAGCTCTTTTATAAGTTTTTCCGTTTCTTCGGGGGAGTTAGCAAACAAGATTTCTATGTTTTTTCTATCGTCTATATATTTCCCTTCAAATAGGAAATCCTGAATAGTGTTGGTGAAACCGCCGGTATTTTTAATGATAACGATCGGTTTTTTGTTTAAATACGCAGCTGAAAGTTCTTTCAAAGTGCCGTTTTTCCCGCCGATCATTACGACAATATCCACTGTGTGAATCATTAGCTCGGAACGCATCCCTATGCCGAGCCCCGTCGTTATGACAACATCTACGTATTTATTCGCCTCGTTTTTATCAAGAGAAGGCATTATTCCGACGGTAAGGCCTCCGGCATCTCTTGCCCCCCTACTTGCTTCGCGCATCACTCCGTCTCGCCCGCCGCTTATCAACTGCCATCCGTTTCTGCCAATAATATACCCCATTTTATATGCGGCATTCGCTGTTTTTTCGGACAGAGGCTCGTTTACACGCTCGGATTGCCCTATAATGCCTATTCTAATTGCTTTTGTCATTCTTTTTCTCTTCTTTTTGGTTTTGCGGAAGCTCATAACGCAAACAGCACACGAGTTTTCCACAGACGCCCGTGATTTTTGCAGTATTTAAAGGGAGGTTCTGCATTCTTGCGAATGATAACTCCACACTTTCAAGCTGCCTTAAAGAATTTGTGCAGCAGAGGGGAAGCCCGCAGGGGCCGTATCCCCCGAAGAATTTTATTGCGTCTCTTGCGCCTACCTGCCATAGCTGTATCTTGCAGTTGAATGTTTTTACAAGATCTTTTACAAGCTCCCTGAAATCAACGCGTGATTCCGCGGTAAAGTAAAATATGAATTTCTTTTCCCTATCATTCCATTCTGATTCTACAAGG
>JALTHX010000147.1:0-9165 GCA_027076005.1 Caldisericaceae bacterium | reverse complement strand
TTTTAGTAGGCCCCTCACATTATGCTTATTTCAGCGGCGCTTCCGTAGGAATATTCGACATATACAGAACACCACTTGGCCCGGTAAATGTTTCTCCGATTGCAAAAAAGCTACTTAACGAGGATGGGTTCCATTTTGTATTGGACGCACATATAGAAGAACACTGCCTCGAAGTACAACTTCCTTTTTTACAATACGTAATCCCCCGCTTTGAAATAGTACCAATAATTGCCTCTGAAATTTCCCATGAATATTTAGCAGATGTAATTGAAAATTATTTTACAGAAAATTCGATCCTTGTTATAAGCTCGGATTTAAGCCACTACTATCCATATGAAGTAGCATATAAAATTGACAGCCACTGCAATAAGGCAATTGAAAACTTAGATATCAATGAACTGGATAAGTGCGAGGCCTGTGGGAAAACAGGAATTGCTACTGCTATTTACCTTGCAAGAAAAAATAAATGGAGAAGCAAAGTATTGTTACACAAAACAAGTGGAGATACGGATGGCCCTAAAACTCAAGTCGTAGGTTACGGCTCTTATGTTTTCTATAAAGAGGAGTAAGTTATGAACAATATCCAAAGAAAAACATTGCTTAAAATTGCACGGCTTTCTATCAAAACCTATTTGGAAACAAAAGAAAATCCATCAATCAAAAAAGAAAATTATCCTGATCCCAATCTCTGGGAGGAAAGAGGTTCATTTGTAACGCTCACGATAAGAGAAAAACTTCGCGGCTGTATAGGGACAATAATCCCAGTAAATCCCCTTATAACTGATGTTTCAAAAAATGCAATTAATGCTGCGTTTCGAGATCCAAGATTCTATCCACTTACATTGGAGGAACTGCCGTTAATAGAAATAGAAGTTTCCATTCTTACTATTCCAAAAATGTTGGAGTTTACAAAAGCAAATGATCTACTTAGAAAAATAAGGCCGCGCATTGACGGGGTAATTATACGAAATGGCCCGTTTCAGGCAACTTTTTTACCTCAAGTATGGAAAGAACTTCCTGACAAGAAAACTTTTTTCGCAAATCTTTGCCTAAAAGCAGGAATGAGCTCTGACTGTTTTTTAGATCCAACACTCGAGGTGTATACATATCAAGTAGAAGCTTTTTCTGAAAAGGATTTTAAATAAACCGCCCATTTGACACTACTTTTTTAGCTATTATCGTGCGGTGAACGAATCTCTTTATTTTTCTTTATTAGTAGAGTGACTAGAGTGACAAGAATTGCGATTACTACCAAAAGTGCTACAATCACAAGAATATATAAATTTCTATCTGAGTGTAGCGGTGAACTGTTTTTTTTTGCACTTTCTCCAGAGATATCTTGTTGCCCGTTCTACTGTTCTCACTATGAACAACCTTTGCATCAAAATACTGAATGTTAAGCTTCACTTTTGATTTAGCCAACAATTTTTTATTATCTGCAAGAAACTCCCTATACTTTACAAGGCACTACTGCAATTCTGGATTTGCATTTCCATAGTCCGCAATCTCTTTTATCCGGATTAAATGTAAGATTTTTTAATATAAGTTTCTGTACGGAATAATTTTTATGGAGAAGGATACAAAATCAGCACTTCTTTCTTATTAGGTATCCATTTAACGCTGCCGCCTATGCTTTCTATGATAAACCGCAAAGGAAGAAATGTTCTTCCGTTTTTTATAAAAGGAACAACTTTTTTATCAGCAGTATCTATCTGCTTTTCTACGTTGTTCACTACTGCCATATTATTACCTATTATGAGCGTGATTTCGGCACCGTTTATTTCGATGTGGACGGATTTATCTTTGGCATCATAAGAAATCTTCCCACCTAACGCCTCAATAACATGCCTTATGGGAAGCATAGTACGGTTGTGCAAAATCTCAGGAGCTACATCAATGTATTTTTTAAAACCATTAATGTAAATTATTTTCTTGCCAATGAACAAACTTAAAGTTTTTGTAGGAGGAGGAGCATAAGTAATTAATATCTCTTTTTTTGCGACATTACCTGCTTTATCTTTAGCTAAAATCAAAATCTTGTTTGCCCCTTTTTGCAGTCTCACAAACTTGGTGCATACTGTATTTTCACAAAAAGCATTATTTATCAAAAGCTCATCTGCACCATTTGCAGAAACAGTAATTTTAACAAACATATTTTGAGAAACCTGCGGAATATCATTCGTCAAAATTTCCGGTGGGATGCTATCCAACACTATAGTATAATGACTTTGGATTGTTTTGTCCTTGTCGCATATGGTTATTATATTCTTTCCCTCATTTAAGGTTAACTTGCAGGAAAAACTATTATCACCTGTTAGTGGAACAATTTTATCGTTAACTAAAACGTTTTTAAAGTTTACTTGCCCAACAACTTTTCCTTTTAGGGTAAAGTCAGGATTATTGGTTAGTTGCAGCGTATTCAAGATCACGATTTCCGGGTTGTTTCCCTCCGGCAAAAGTGTAAAGTTTAGCGTTATATCTTCAACAATTTCTTTTGTAACAGATAACTTCTTAAAACCTTTTTTTTCAATTTCTATACTGTGAGAACCCCTCTGCACAGCAACAGTTAATGGACTTAGACCCATAAGCTTATCATCTATAGAAACATATGCATCTTCTGGCACGGTTTGCAAAGTGACCTCATACTTTTTAATTTCGAGATCTTTCTTAAAGAATATCGTTTCTAAATGTTTTTGAGTTTGAAAATCTGAGCCTGAAAAAGACAAAGAAATGCTCGATAGTTTTAAATTTTGCAAGAGAATTGTTTTTTCCATAGTAACATTTTTTTGAAAACTGCCCCCTTTTAAGATCCAGTAATCTTTTGTTTCACCATTTATAAAAATTAAGTGAGCATCAAGATAAACAAAAGGAATTCCGAAAGAAGGGTTACGAACTGAAATATTCAAATTATCGTCCTTTATCTCAACATTCGTTTCAAATTTTACAGGTAAGATTTTTATGCTACACGGTTTAGACAGAGTGTTCCCATTCGTATCCAGAACACCAAAGTTAATAGTTTCTACTTCGCCAATCGGTGGTATTCTTACAATCAAAGAAATAATATTTCCCGGAGACAAATCGTTTTCTACTTCAACAGACTCAACATCTATTAAAGGGGACGTGGTTAAAGCAACAAGCATTGCTCCGCTTTTGATGGTCTGAGTTCCTATATTTTTAATGTTCAAAATAATTGAAGAAGGGCTACCTTCAGGTACGTAGTATGTTGCAACAGACGGAATAAAGCTAACAGTAAAATTTTTACTTTCCCCAAACCAGCGATTATAAATCTTTGCAAAAATGAAATTTCCTCCTATATAGCTACCAGAATCAGTATAGTATCCACCTATATAAGGAGTGTATAGATAAAGTGCAGCGGTTGCCTTATTTTCAGGAACAACTGTATTATCTACATATTTTGGATCATCTTCGCTCTTGTGAGGCTTTCCCACCTCCCAGCCGTATTCTTCGGCAAGAAAATCAAATCCGTTTCTGAGAAGTTTTGAGCCCCCCTCTACTTGCTCGGAAAAAGAGGAAGGCGAATGGTAACCCATAGCAAATTTTACGGCATATTCACTATAGCTTTTCATTGTAATTACTCCTTCCTCTTTTTGCATAGTAACAAGTAGTACCTTTGGGCTGATTTTACATTTTTGTGCAGCATTATAGATTATTTCGGCAGCGCTTTTGCCATTCTCACTGTAGCTACTGAGGAAGCTTCCATTAGATTTCAAGAAAGTTTCTATATCGGATAAACTCATAGAATCAAACTCCGTGAAATCCGAATTACTGATAAGAAAATTCTTATCAAAATTAAAAGCATGTGTAGTACGAAAAGGGACTATTGAGAAAACAATAAAAGCAATGACTAAAAATACAATGTTACTTTTTAGCCGCATACGTATCAGGGTCCCTGAAAAATAAAGCAGCTATAAACATAAGAATCATCGGAAGTATACCGAACAAAATAATTGCTCCGGTTATTTGAGAAACAGTAGCCCCAAGCTCGGGCAGGATAAAACCGCCCAGATTGCCTGCAATAAGCATTATACCACTGCCAGCTCCTGCAAATGCCACACCAATTTTAGAATAAGCACTTGGCAAATGAACACTGAGTGGATACATCGGAAAAAGAGCAAAGCCAAGAATCAAACCATCCGCAAGAAAGAGCCAAAACCCAGAAATTACAGGCACAAAGACAAGCATTATAACACAAACTATGGGGAGTATAAGTAGGAAAATTTTTACTTTCTTGATATGGTGCGCGATATTTGGGATTGTTTCAGCACCTATTAAGCAACCAATCAAAATAACACTGTTTACTACACCTGCTTGCGTAGGCGTAATTCCTTTGTATTTAATAAGAATGTGCGGATACCATCCCGCGAGCCAGGCGAATACGCCTATATCCAAAAATGATATGACCATTAGCGGTATCATTGATTTTTCCGAAAGAACAATTTTTGCACCTTGTGTTAGTGTAGGACGTTTTCCAACTTCTAATTTATAAGGAAACTCTCCGTTTTTTACCACGAGGATATAAAATACCGCAATCACAGCAGTGATTATACCATACAGCCACAGTACTTTTGCAAGGCCCATATTCTTTACAAGCGGATACGTTATAAGAAAAGCAAGAATTTGCCCTGCAGTAAGTGCTGCAGCAAACCCTGCTATGAGAGAAGCAACTCTTTCCCTTTTAAATAGCCTATAAGTAAGAGATGCCCAAGAAGGAAAGCAAAAGGCAGCGCTAATTGCCAAAATAAGCTGGTCAAGAAGTAAAACATAGAAATTAAATAAGGTAAATGGTTTTACAATTACGGCAATGAGTAAAATAGATGAAGCTATTACCGTAGTTTTACGTGGGTCCACATCAGCCATACTTCCTACAAAATATGAGAACAACACGAGCATTATAGGAACTGAAGATATGAATAAGGCAAGTAAAAAACCAGAAACTTTATACTGCGGCTCGACAACAGAGCCAAGTAACGGCCCCCACATAAACCAGTTAAAACCAATTAATGCCGTAATAAGGGCAAAACCAGCGTAAGTAAATTTACTAAAACGACTGTCAATTTTCTCCATTAAACACCTCCTCTGTTTTTTAATTATACAAAACTATTTCTTATTGCAAACAGTGTAAAATTAGGGTATAATTTAAGAAAGATTTAAAGGAGGCAAACATATGAAAAAATTTAGTATCTTTCTAACAGTGCTTTTGGTAATTTTAATTGCGAGCCTTATATTTGTATTGCAAAACAACGGCGCTATAATTACCCTTAAATTTCTCGGATGGTCATTCCCTAATGTATCAGCAGGACTATTCTCAATAATTGCATTTTTTGCAGGTTTTATTTCTATGTGGCTTATTTCTCTCATTCTATATGCAGGTTCTGTAGGTAAATATAAAAAGGAAATCAAAAGTCGAGATAAATTAATAAAACAACTTGAAGAAGAAAAAAATTCACTGAAAAAGGAAATGGAAGGATTGCAAAAGAAGTACAACGAAGAGAAAGCTGTACTTGAAAATGACATAAACAAAGTGAAGAAGGAACTTGAAGAACTCAAAAAGAAAACTACTGACAGGAGTAGTTCTACTGAATCCAACCAAACAGAAAAAAACACGGAAATCGAAAAATCAAAAGATACGGAAAAAAATACACCTACAGAAGAAAAGCCAAAGAGAAGAGGACTATTTGGCAGGAGACCTAAATAGGAATTGAAAAAAAGAAATTTACAGTTCATAGCAAGAGTAGGGGTAATTGCAGCCTTATATGTAGCACTCACATACCTTACATATTCATTTGCTTACGGTGAAATTCAAGTAAGAGTTTCAGAAGCACTTACAGTATTGCCATACATTTTTCCTGAAGCAGTATGGGGAGTAACAATTGGCTGCTTCATAGCAAACATTGGCTCTCCATTTGGACCGATTGATATGGTATTTGGCACTACTCTTACGCTCATTGCAGCCTTAATCACTTATTGGCTTGGAAAGACTAAAAAGCCTGCCTTTCTTGCATCAATCCCCCCAATCCTGGTTAATGCACTCGGAGTTTCCTTCTATGTTGTTACTCTTCTCGGAGTATTGAACAAGAATGGGCAACTTAACATACCTAAAGGAGAAACATTTTCATACGTATTTACCCATTTTGCTTTAAAACCATATATCATCGGGGCACTATGGATTGGGGCAGGAGAGGCAATTGCAACAATAGCTCTCGGTTTGCCAATCCTATATTTTTTATTGAGGAGAAGAAAAGAAAATGGAAATTAAAATATCATTGGCACAGATTAACCCCTCATTGGGAGACTTAGAAAAAAACAGGGAAAAACATATCAAATTCATAGAAAAAGCAATAGAAGAAAAAGCAAATCTTGTTGTTTTCCCAGAGCTAAGCTTAACCGGGTATAAATTAAACGACCTCGCTATGGAAGTTGCCTTGAGTCCAAATGATACATTCCTTATGCCATTTCTTTCACTCGGAAAGCAAATAGATATTGCCTTTGGATTTGTAGAGAAAGGAAAAGATAAAAATGTTTATAACTCAGCAATGTTCATAGAAGACAGAAAAATAAAAAATGTATACCGAAAAATCTATTTGCCAACTCATGGAATGTTTCAAGAACTGAGATTTATGGGTAGAGGAAACAAAGTAGAAGTATTTGATACAAAAATAGGCCGTATAGCAATGCTCATATGTAGAGATATTTTCCATCCATCACTGCTTTTCCTTGCCTACGCACAACATGCTGATTTTATTCTTGGTATGAGCAATATGCCATTAAGGGGGCTTTCCGGAGAAGAACCGGCTATTCAAACAATGGTTGAAAATGCACTTTACTCTTATTCGAATTTCTTTGCGGAATTTATCGTATTTGTAAATAGGGTAGGTTTTGAAGACGGGTTAGGATTCTATGGCGGATCGCTAATAAGTACACCGTCCGGAAGGAAAGAAGCCTTTGCAGGCATACTAGACGAAAACCTCACCACCGGAGAAATAGATACCAATGATATTTACAGAAGACGACAATCTTTTCCGCTGCTTAGAGAAGAGGATTTAAATATAATTAAAAATAATCTGGATAGAATTGTGAAGGTGAAAAATGGTTAATTTAAAACTGAACTATAAACTCGTAGAAGATTTTATTACACGATTTATGAAGGAAGAAATTCATAGTAACGGATTTCAAAAAGGCGTGATCGGATTATCGGGCGGAATTGATTCGGCTCTTGTTACTTACCTTACAGCAAAAGCTCTCGGAAAAGAAAACACAAAAGCAATTATTATGCCGTATAAAAGTAGTTCTCCAAGCTCGTTAGAAGACGCAAAACTTGTAATTAACAAATTGGATATTCCTTATGAGGTTATAGATATCACCCCTTTGACAGAACCTTATTTTTTATTGAATAAAAAAATTGATAAATTACGTAAAGGAAATTTCTTTGCAAGATTAAGAATGTGTATCCTATTTGACAAGGCAAAAGAATTCGAAGCATTAGTTATGGGGACAAGTAATAAAAGTGAGCTTATGCTCGGGTACAGCACGTGGTATGGCGATATGGCTGCAAGTCTTTACCCCATAGGAGACCTTTATAAAACACAGGTTATAAATCTTTCAAAATTCATCGGAGTCCCGGAAAAACTAATAAACAAAAAACCTACTGCGGACTTATGGCCTGGGCAAACAGACGAAGAAGAACTTGGGGCAACATATAAGGAGTTAGACTCTATCCTTTCTCTATATATTGACCAGAGAAAAACAAAAGGAGAAATCCTACAATTAGGTTACAAAGAACAACTTATAGAAAATGTATTTCATAGAGTTTACGTCACCCAATTCAAGAGGACTCCTCCCCCAGTTGCTAAATTTTCTGCACGAACGGTAGGAATTGACTTCCTATATCCGCATGATTTTAAACGTTAGTTTACAAAATCTTTTCTATCTCTGAAATGCCTTTTCTAACGCTAAGCATTACCATTCCAAGCTTTGCGTTCCTATTAGTAACCACAAGAAGTGCTGCAAGGTCTTTGATTCCTGTAACTAATACATAACCCTCAGAGCCCTTTACGTAGGCTTGCTCAAGCTTGCCTTTTTTAAGTTCCTCGGATGCACGTTCACCCAGGGAAAGAATTGTTGCTGAAAGTGCAGCGATTCTATCCTCTTCTGCATCCTCAGGCAACAAGCTGGAAATTGGAAGCCCGTCAAGACTTACCACAGCAAGTGCTTCAAGGTCAGGGTTATCCTGTTTCATTGCCCTCAACGTTTCTAAAATTTGTGTTGGTTTACCTGGAACCATGTTTCTGCCTCCTCGTATAATATATTTATAGAATAGATAGTAAAATATATATCTGTTCTATACATTGAAATTTATTTTCTCTTCGGGAAAGGTTGAAGAAAGCTGTTGCCTCCTCGGGAAAGGTTGACATATGATGTACTTATCCCTTAAAGAAGACTGCTTCTCCAGCCTTTCTTTCGAAACACGCTTAACTAAGTTGGGAGCATTCATAGGGAATGCATCCCCTTTTTGGAACGAGGCTGTGTAGAAGGAAGTGCTGGAGGGAAACTGAATCCGGAGAGAAGATGAAAGGAGAAAAGAATGAGAAAAGGAAGAACTGAAAGAGAAAGAGAAATGAATGTTTTTGTAGGAGTAGACATTGGCAAGAGGAAGCACGATGCCTGTTTCCTCAGGGAAGATGGGGTTGAACTTGCCCATGTCTCTTTTGCCAATTCGAGGGAAGGGTTCAACAGGTTTATGAAGCTTATTGAGAAGTTTACCAAAGAAGGATACATTATCAGTGTAACGGTTGAAGCAACAGGGCACTACTTCCTTAACCTCTATTCCTTCCTGAGGAACCTTTCCATAGATGTTATTGTTGTAAACCCCATACAGACTGATAGTTTCAGAAATGTATTCATCAGGAAGAGCAAGTACGACAGAGGAGATGCATTTATCATTGCAGAGCTTGCAAGAGTAGGAAGGGCAAGAGGTTCCATTGTACGTAATGATGAAACTGCAACCTCCAATCTGAGGATGCTCACCAGGTTCAGGGCAGACTACATCAACAGGAAAACGAACATTATGAAGAAACTCTCTTCCCTTATTAACAGAGTATTCCCGGAGTTCTTTAAAGTATTCAAAGCACTTAACAGCAAAACTGC
>JALTHX010000146.1:0-3090 GCA_027076005.1 Caldisericaceae bacterium | reverse complement strand
ATTTAATAGTAACCAATAACAAGCATTTTCAACTCTATCGGCATTTTTAGGCCTATATTCATCAACAGGACGTATCCAATAATCATTAAACTTGTTCATATTTCCTAAATACATCTATCAAAATTTTCCCTACAGCATCATAACTGTATTTTTCTATACATTTTTGTCGGGCTTTTTGCCCTGTTTCTGCTGCTTCCTCTGGATGTTTAAATATATATTGAATAGCTTTTGCCAATTGCTCTGGATTTTCAGGCTCCACAATCCAGCCACATCTATCCAAAATCTCGGGTAGATCAGAAACATTGGTAGCAATGATAGGTTTCGCCATAGCCATAGCATCAAAAACTTTGGCTGGTATTTGTCCCATTGTCGCAAAGTTTCTTCTCTGTGGTATTACTACAACATCAGCTATAGCCAAAAATTCTGGAACTTTTTCAAATGGTTGTATGCCAAAATCAATAAATCTTTTTTCACCTAAACTTTTTTTAGCAGTTTTAACTAAATTTAAGCAGTAGGAATCTTTATAATTAATTCCTACAATAATTAAAATAATATCTGGATCTTTAGTTAAATTTATGGCTTTTATTAAATTATCTATACCTTTATGGTTTCTCGGAGTGCCAAGAAACATTACAACTTTTTTAGTATTTTCTATTTTATATCGCTTTCTGATTAATCTTTTATCAAACTTAGTAGGGTCAAGTATTTTTGTATCTCTGGCGTGCCAAATTATTTTACCGCCAAATTTCTTTTTTAGAAAATGATTTGAAATAGTGATTTCATCTGCAAAATGAGCTAATTTTTCACCAAGCAAATCGTTCCAGTAAGAACCTATACTGTAAAAATAAACAGCGGAAGCCGCTAAAGATTTAAAACGATGAATAAGCGATAGGTTATTATAATTCTCTTTCATAAAACCCATCTGCCAATCATCTATATCTAAAATCAGTGGTTTTTTGTCTATAATTTTCTTTAATAATCCAATTCCAAAACTTGTAAAAAGAGGTTTTGAGGCATAAATCACATCTCCATCTATCTTTTTGGTTAATTCCCTGATCTGCCAATAAGGTTTAAACCTACCGCTAACTTTAACGGATTTGTATGTTATACTTTTATCATCAGCAACAGGCTTCCAGATTCCATCACTAAAAATAGGACCAATAATTTCTACTTCATAATGTCTTTGAAGTATCTTGGCTAATAAGTATGACCTTCCAAGACAATTATGTGATAAATCTGGAGTTAAGATTGAAATTTTCATAAGTTATCGCCATTGTTTGAGATTTCGTGTAAAAATAGCTTTTCCATTTTATCAACCGCTTTATCCCAAGTGAATTGTTTTATATGTTCGTATCCATTCTGTGCTATTTTTCTCAGTAAATCTTCGTCCTCTAGTAGCCGTATCAAATTTTCGCCTAATCTTTCTGGATTTTTAGGAGGAGAAACCAAAGCCGTTTTTCCGTGAATTGCATAATCACGGCATCCTCCATTATCTGTCGTGACTAATGCACATTTACAAGCCATAGCCTCCATAGAAGGCATCCCCAATCCTTCTCCCCAGCTTGGACATATGAATATGTCACAAGAATTATAAATCTTTCTTAGCCTGCTCCCCCATGGCTTATAATGATATTCACAGTCATAATTAACGACTTTTCTATGAGCACCAAACATTACTAGTTGTACCTCTGGATGTTTCTTTTTTGCCATCTCAAATGCCTTAATACCATCTGAAACTCCCTTCCAGCTATAAGTATGATGAAGCATGCAGATTCTCTTATTTTTATTATATTCACTTCTTGTGGGATAAAATTGCTTAAAATCCACAGGTGTAACTAACAATTCACTTTTGGAACTAAATTTTCTTTCCATTATCTCTTTAAGCCAGCTGGAGATCACTATTTTCTTAAGGGGGTATGTATATGTTTCGTCTGCTTTTCCTTCATTATTAAGCGCATGATAGAGTCTTTCGTAATGCATAATAAGGTAAAATTTCTTGCCTTTCCTTGGTGAATATTTGTTAGCATGTACTGCTGTTTGCCACGCTGTAGCTACCACTATATCTGCATTAGGAATATATTTTTCTTTGTAAGACGGCACATATTTTATATCGGTAGCACATTCAATCCAATTGGGTTTATACTTCAGAAGATTCATTACGGCTCTTTTGGGATAGATAATTGGCACGCCTTTTATTCTTCTCCTCCCAAAGATTGGTTGAGGGCAAATCACAGTTACTTTATGACCTCTTTTGGCAAGTCTGGATGCGTATTCAAGTATTATCTTCACACCGCCACTGATATTAATATGGGGAGTTAGAAAGGTAATTTTCATAATTAATGTATCTCCTTTTTTGGTTTCACCTTAAGCAATCTGAGTGCTTCTATTACTCCACATGTTAGCCGACTGCTGTTAATTTTGGCGTCCAGAAAGTATGTAAATATAAAGTAAAAAGCAGTCCCCGAGGCTACTAAAAGGATAAATTCGCCTACGGTTATACCCAACAGACTTTTTACACCTTGCAAGAATAAACACATAAGGAGAGAACCTGCAATAGGAACTAGCAGATTATTGCCAAAATCCCGAAAGCTGCATTTTATAATTCTCAGCATTTTTTTGAATCCCCAGGGATCAGCTAAGTTATTCAGGAGAACAGCGAGGGACGCACCAGCAATTCCCCACTTCATAGTTAAGGGGTAAATCAAACTTATCATGATGAATAATTGCATCATAGATAATTGTGTTCCTATTTTGGGCTTGCCTGTACTATAAAATACTGGCCCCATTGTTGCGACAACTGACCTTATTGCGCCAAGAACACAGAATATTTGCAGTGCTGGAACCATCGGCATCCATTTACCACCCAAAAATATTTGTGTAAATTCGGGGGCTAATATGAACATACCTCCGGCTAAAGGAATAGATATAAAAGCAGTAAGTTGTAATGTTTTAAGATATGCTTTTCTTAATTTAGATTGATCATTTTGAAGCTTAGAATAAGCCGGAAACGTTACCTGCGAAATTACATGGGTTATCTCTGTCGCTGGCATATTTGAGATTCTATAAGCTAATTGATAAAAACCTAACATA
>JALTHX010000145.1:0-9177 GCA_027076005.1 Caldisericaceae bacterium | reverse complement strand
TTAGGTAGCAAGATGTAGTTATTTAGTTTGTACTATGTAATTTCTCTTTTGGGCGGGCGTTTCATTAGCCTGCCCAATTCTGTTTGCGGGGATTTATACTGATAAATAATGTTATAAATTGCTTCAGTTATAGGCATATCAGTCTTGAGTTGGTTCTTCATTGCATAAATTGATTTTACCGTATATATGCCTTCTATTGCCTGTTTTGTTATTTCTTCTATTTCTGCTTTACTGCGTCCCTTTCCAATTTCTTCGCCTGCCCATCTATTCCTACTCTTTTTGCTAAACGAAGTTGCTATTAGATCTCCGATTCCTGATAATCCGTAGAATGTTTCCCGTTTCCCGTTAAATTTTGTTCCAAAGCGTATAAGCTCTCTTATACCTCTTACAATCAGCGAAGATTTACTGCTGTCGCCAAAACCTAAGCCGTCGCTTATTCCTGCACCTACTGCAAGTACATTTTTCAATGACCCGCCAAGCTCCACTCCTATTAAGTCTGTTGTATAATAGGTTCTGAAATAGTTAGTCATAAATACTTTTTGCAATTCTTTCAAGTTGGATTCATTATTTCCGCCTATTACTGTTGCGGCAGGCATTTCTTGCGCAATCTCTATTGCAAAATTTGGCCCTGAAATCGTGAAAATTTGTTCGTTTTGAATTTCTTTCCATACGCTCTTGACTACTTCTGACATTCTTTTGTTTGTGTTGTTTTCAATTCCTTTCGCAAGGTTTACAATAAGTGCGTTATTGGGAGCTTTAAATTTATCTATTGTACTTCTTAGCTTTTGTGCTGGAACGCCTAATACGATAATATCTTTATCTTCCAATGCTTCTTTAATATTCATTGTATAATTTTTTATATGTTTTAGCTTGACGCCTTTCAGATAAAATATATTTTCGTTCCACTTAGAAAGCGCTGTAAACGTGCGTTTACTGTGTACCCATAGCGTTACATTAAATCCTTTTTTGCCAAGTAGCTCCGCAATGGTTGTCCCCCAGCCGCCTGCACCTATTACTCCTATATTCATATTTCTCTAAGCCTCCTTACAATTTTTTCTATCAGCCATTCAGGGGTAGATGTCCCTGAAGCAATACCAACCGATAAACATTCAGGTAATTTTAAGTTTGTAAGCCCCTCTTCATTTTGTATAAAAAAACTATTTTCATTGGCGTGTTTTACGAGTTCGTACAGTCTGTTTGAATTTGCGCTGGATTTTCCACCGATTACTACCATACAATCCACTTTTTTTGCAAGAATAATGGCTTCTTTTTGCCTGCGTAATGTTTCATCGCATACTGTATTAAAAAATCTTACCTCATTTGAAAGTTCTATAAATTTCTTTGCTACCTCGAAAAGAGTTTCTGAGAATACGGTGGATTGAGCAACAACTCCTACTCTGCTAAAATTTTCTGTTTTAATTTCATCCGGGGACTTAAATATTCCAAGTAAATTTTCTCCTGCCGTTTTTGAAAGTACTTTTGTTTCTCTATGCCCTTTGTCTCCTACAATTGCAATTTTATAATTTTCCATTTTGAGTTTTTCTATAATTTTTACGGTGCGTAAAACAAGCGGGCAGGTTGTGTCAACAACATTTCTAAAATATTTTTTGGCTGTTTTTGTTTCTTCTTTTGTTGCCCCGTGTGCAGGTAGCAAAATCACGCTTCCATTACTTTCTGTAATGGATTTTATGGGAAGAATCCCCTCTTTTTCCAATCGCCTTAGCTCTTCTTCATTATGCAAAATTGAATCTAATGTTGTAACTTTGCCGAACTGTTTTGCATACTTTTCTGCGAGATTTATTGCTCTGTTTACTCCAGAGCAGAAACCTATATTTTTGGCAATTACAATTTTTCTTTTGCTGTATGAACACATTTTTCTATTTCTTCCATTACATAGTTTGCTGCTTTATCATAGTAGTCCTTGCCTTTTGGGTCAAAAATTTCCCATACTTTTATAGGCTTTCCAAATACAATTACTATATGCACAGGTTTAACCATTTTGCTTCCCTTTGGCATCGCGGTTTCTGTCCCAGCAAGGCCTGTTGGTAGGATTGGAGCTTGGGCTTTAGTGGAAATAAAGATAAAGCCCTTTTTGGGTACTCCGAGTCTACTTTCTTCTACACGAGTGCCTTCCGGGAACATTAATAGTGGCTTTCCTTCTTTTAACACTTTTATAGCTATCTTTAAACTTCCAACATCTGCGAAATTTCGTTTCAGTGGAATTCCTCCCATAGTTCTGAAGTACCATGCGACAATTTTGTTTGAAAATAACTCTTTTTTTGAAAGAGTAAACATTTTTCTGGGTAGTGCCCTTCCTACTACTGGAATGTCCAAAGCGCTTTTATGGTTTGGTGCAGCGATAAACCCACCTTTCATAGGCACATTTTCTACGCCCACAATAGTGAGGTTAAACAGAATTTTGAAAGTAAATTTAGCTAATGCGTGTGTTATTTTGTAGAGCATACTCTCTTCCTTTTATAAACTGCATTATTTTGTTTACCACTTCGTTTACGGATAAATTTGTTGTGTCAATTACGTATGCATCATTTGCTACGGTGAGAGGGGCTATATTCCTTGAAGAGTCTATAGCATCCCTTTTTGTAAGGTTTTTCATTACTTCTTCAAACGATATCTTTGTTCCTTTTTTAAAAAGCTCCCTAAACCGCCTGTTGGCTCTTTCCCTGAGATTTGCAGTAAGGTATATCTTTAGAAAAGCGTTTTTTAGAACCACCGAACCGATGTCGCGCCCCACCATAACTACGTTTTTATCAGATGCAATTTTCCTTAGCACATTGTTCACTGATTCTCTTACTTCTTTTACTGTAGAAACTGGCGATACAAGAGAATCTACTTCTTTACTCCTCAGTTTTTCAAAAGAGACTTCCTTATCATTCATTATTACCTTTCCGTTATTGAGGTCAAACCTTGTTTTTTCTATAATACTTGCCCATTTATCTTTTTTTTCTTCCATCCCTTCTTTTATGACTGCAAGAGTTGCTGCTCTGTATAAAAGGCCGCTGTCTACAAACTCGTAACCTAATTTTTCTCCAATAAGTTTTCCGACAGTAGATTTCCCGCTGCCTGAATCTCCGTCTATTGCAATTGCCCTATTTTCTTTCATATTCCATTATTTTGTTTATTCTTCTTTCATGCCTCCCGCCTAAAAATGATGCGTTAATCCATGTATTTGTAATTTCTTTTGCAAGTTCCGTGCCTAAAACCCTTCCGCCCATACATAGAATGTTTGCATTGTTATGCTCCCTTGCTGAGTGTGCGGAATAAACATCGCTTACCAGGCTTGCGCGAACTCCTTTTACTTTGTTTGCGGCAATAGACATTCCTATTCCTGTTCCACAAATTAAAATCCCAAAATCTTCTTCATTTTTTGCTATGCTCTCTGCAAGTGGTATTGCGAAATCGGGGTAGTCCACTCTCTCTTCAGAATTTGTTCCAAAGTCAACCACTTCTATTCCTTTTCCCTTAAGAAAATGTTTTATTTCTTCCTTAAGCTTGAAACCTGCATGGTCGGAACCTATTGCTATTTTCATAAACTTACCTCCTTACAAATAAATTATAACACATTTGTTTTTATAGCAAATTTTCTTAGAATATAAAAATATATGATATGGGGAGGCTCGAATGAATGCATTTGAAAAGATTAAGAATAAAACAATAGAGATTATAAATGATGGCGAATTAAAGGAGAGATTAGATAGCGGTAAAAAGCTTAGGATTAAGCTTGGTGCTGACCCAACCGCACCAGATTTGCATTTGGGCCATTATGTCGTGCTGCGCAAGTTGAGGGATTTTCAGGAGCTTGGCCATACGGTTGTTTTCATTATAGGTGATTTTACGGCACTGATTGGAGACCCTTCTGGACGCTCTAAAACAAGACCCCCGCTTACTCGTGCTCAGATTGAAGAGAATGCAAAAACATACTTTGAACAAGTTTTTAAAATACTCGACAGAAACAAAACCGAAATCCATTTTAATTCGGAATGGCTTTCAAAAATTGATTTAGAGCAATGGATTAAAATTACTTCAAATTTTACTATAGCCAGAATTCTTGAAAGAGACGATTTTTTCAATAGATATAAGTCGGGTGTCCCTATTTTCTTCCATGAATTTTTTTATCCGATTATGCAGGCTTATGATTCTGTTGCAATAAAAGCTGATGTAGAGCTTGGGGGAAGCGACCAGAAATTTAATTTGCTTGTGGGGAGAAAGTTGCAAGAGGTTTACGAAATACCGCCGCAGATTGCAATGATTATGCCTATTTTAAGGGGTCTTGACGGAGTTAAAAAAATGAGTAAAAGTCTCGGGAATTATGTAGGAATTACCGAAGATGCAAATTCTATGTACGGAAAAATAATGTCTATTCCAGACGAGCTGATTTCAGAATATTACTTTCTTGTACTGGATAAAAATGCTGAAGAGGCGAAGGAAATTGAAGAGATTGTAAAAAACGGAAGGGAAAACCCGATGAAACTGAAAAAGGCACTTGCATATGGAATCGTTGAACTTTTTCACTCAAAAGAGGATGCGGTCGCAGCAGAAGATAACTTTAAAAAAGTATTTAGCAACAAAGAAGTGCCTGATGAGATAGAAATTTTACACGTTTCAGAATTTTTGAAAAATGGGGAAATAGACGTAGTTTCGCTACTTGCAAATAATAATATTGTAAAATCTAAAACTGAAGTAAAAAGGTTAATCCAGCAAGGCGCAGTTAGAATAAATGATGTTAAGCTTATGGATCCTAAAAAACTTGTTCCCTTTAATGAGGGAGATATATTGAAAGTAGGAAAAAGAAAATTCTTTAAGATAGAAATTTAAATTTATATTTTAAATTAGCAATAGAACCTGCTTCCCGTACTTGGTGTTAAGAAGGAATTTTGTAATTTATGGAAGTGATTATTTGTTATTTATCTCACATTTCTCTATAATATGAGTAGAAAAAGGAATGGGAGGTTCGGATGATTGAAACGGTTAATTTAACTAAAAGCTTTGGAAATTTGCTTGCCGTAAGTAATTTGAACATTAAAGTAAATTCAGGGGAAATTTACGGTTTTTTAGGGCTAAACGGGGCTGGAAAAACAACTACTATTGGTATGATTACAGGTTTATTGAAACCTACAAGTGGTACTGCGCTGATTGATGGGATTGATATTTTGAAAGATCCGGTTAATGCTAAATCACGTATTGGCCTTATTCCTGATACACCAAATGTTTATAAAAAGCTTACCGGCAGGGAATTCCTCTACTTTGTTGCTGACATATATGATGTGGATAGGAAGACTGCAAAAGAAAAAATGAATGATCTGTTTGATATGTTCTCCTTAAAGGATAAAGCAGACGAACTAATAGAAAGCTATTCGCACGGGATGAGGCAGAAAATTGTTATTGCAGGAGCTTTGATTCATAATCCTTCCATTCTCGTTTTAGATGAGCCTACTGTTGGCCTTGACCCCAAAAGCGCAAAGCTTGTAAAAGATTTGCTTAGAGCCCTTGCCGGGAAAGGAAAAACGATTTTTATGTCTACTCATATTTTGGAAATTGCGGAGAGAATGTGCGATAAGGTAGGCATTGTAGATGAGGGGAAGCTTATTGCTGAAGGAACAATTTCCGAGCTAAAAGAAAAAGCAAAAGATAAAACCGCAAATCTTGAAGATTTATTTCTTGAGCTTACAGGTGGCGAGGATACAAAGGATCTCATTAAATTCCTGGAGGAGTAAAGTTGAAGAAATTTTTTGCAATATTTGAAGTATATTTCATATCAATGTTAACTTCTTTCTCCAGAAGAAAATTGCTAAGAATACCGGCGTTAACCGCTCTTTTGGTGGTTGGAGGCATTGTATTTTATTTCCTTACGCGTTTTGCTGTTTTTGTTTTTGGGGTAAATCTCCCTGCACCACTTTCAACTATTGATTTTGGTCCTATAATTTTGAATAGTATTATGCTTGCGATGCTTATCTTTTTATTTTTAGGTAGTTTTACTATTATACTTAGTACTCTCTACCTTTCTTCAGATATAAAGTCGCTTCTTTCTATGCCAATCTCAGAGCGTATTATTTTCTCTGCAAAATTTACTTTTGCCAATTTTGAAGAATCTTTATATCCTCTTTTTCTCGTATATCCATTTTTTGTTGGTTTTGGCATAAAATATCATCTTGGTGTTCTATTTTATATTGCTTCCTTGTTTTTCAGCATTTTTCTGCCTTTAATCCCGTTTGCTATTGCTGCACTGATTGTTATTCCACTTGCATATAGGATGTCTGTGAAGAAACTTCAAACCATTGCCCTTGTATTGAATATGCTTTTTGGCGTATTTATTTATCTTGTTACGCAAATTGCAAACCCTGCATTTCATATAGTTAATAGTAACGATATTCCTTCATTATTAAATAAAACGCAGGGTATTTTGAAGCTGCTCCCTACAAATGTTGCTGTTTCTTTTTCTTACGCATTTAAGGACGGGTACTCATTCAGAGGATTTACCGAAGTACTATTGTTCATTGGGATTGGTGCTGTATTGTTTTTTATTGCCCTTGTTTTTGCTCAAAAAAATTATGCCGCAGGTTTATTTAGGGCAGAGCGGATAGAAAGTGTAAAATTTATTTCGAGTAGTGCTGAAAAACAAATGTTGGGCGGGCGGTTCCTATCGAGGCATATTGGTGCGTTAATTTCAAAAGATTTAAAAGTTTTATTGCGTGACCCGCGTATAAAAACCTCCGTATTTATGTCTCTTGGATATGTAGGTTTTTTCCTTTTCGTATTTCTTATCTTCCCTATGAAAAATCCCGGAAAATCTTCATATGAAGTCACTTTTATGCCTATTCTATATTTTGTTATTGTGGATTTTATGCTTTGCGGCCAGAATGCACTTATTATGCTTCTTTCCGACAGAGAAAGTATTTGGGTTCCGTTTATGTCAGGCATTCAGAGCAACGAGTTTATCTGGTCAAAGTTCCTTCTCCCTTTTATAAGTGGTGAAATACTTAATATCCTTTTATTTGTTATTTCTATTTTTCTTGTTAAAGGAAGTAGTGCAAAATTACTTTTTGTAACACTGCCTTTTGCAATTTTCCTGCCACTGCTTTTCACTGCTTCTGCAATTTTTGTTGGTATGATGTTCCCAAACTTTAAAACTCCACCGGACCCAAGAAAACTCGTTTCAGGGAAAGCAGCCCTCTTAAATGGATTGCTTTATTTTATTTATGTGGTTATTGCCGTTGCTATGGGAATTTTCAGCTCTTTTTTGATAAAAGCTGCAGGCATATCTTCAGCAGTGATTATAATGTTTTTCTTAGTTGGGGTACTATCAGTTGCAATAAGCTTTCCACTAATTACTGTTGCGATAAAGAAGTACAAGGAAATGGAAATTTCGAATTAGAATGATGTATTGGGATGTAGAGCATTCTCTCTTCTTGCTGCGAGTTTTTCCGCTTTCTTGTATTCTCGTTTTAATGTATGAATGAGTTTTTTAACGGTTGTGATCTTTTTAATTCTGTAAACGTTTTCACCGGCAAAGGCGAACCCGTTCAGTAAGTTGCCTTGTTTCGCGTTTGTTAAAGCAAGCGCTATGCAGTAAGGAGTTGTCCTGTAATCACAAGTTTTTAGGCACTTAAACCTACAAGTAAAAGGTTGCTTTTTTCCAGCTTCTACCTCTTCGAGGAATTCGTTCTTAATTGCCCTTCCTGGCATACCTACAGGGCTGTCGATTATTATAACGTCTTCTTTTTTACTTCTTATGTATGCTTTTTTGAATTCATCTGATGCGTCACATTCTTTAGTTGCGACAAATCTTGTTGCCATCTGGACTCCACTTGCACCAAGCTGCATAAACTTAAACATATCATATCCTGTGTATATTCCGCCTGCTGCGATAACGGGAATACTCTTTTTAAAGTACCCTTCAAATGGTTTTACCGCATCAATAACTTTTGGCAATATATTCTCCAGCGAGTAGTTAAGGTCGTTTAGCTGTTCTTTCTTAAACCCGAGGTGTCCACCTGCTTTGGGGCCTTCTACTACAACTGCGTCAGGTACCTCGTTGTAGTGTTTCGCCCAATACTGGAAGATTGTTTTTGCTGCACGCCCGGATGATACGATGGGGATTAATTTTGTTTTTATTTTTCTTGCATTTTCACCCATTATTGTACTTAAGTTTTTGAGTGGAAGTCCTGCGCCTGCAAATATAAAATCAATTTTTTCTTCTACTGCTACGCGTGCAAGCTCATAAAAATCTGTAAGTGCTATTAATATATTTACGCCTAATAACCCGTCCGTTAATTTTCTTGCTTTCCTTATTTCTTTTCTTAATGCTCTTTGGTTTGCTCCCTTGAAATTTGTGTTAAAGTCAGGCTCAAGCATGCCAATACCCGCAGCACCTATTACGCCAATTCCGCCTTCGTTTGCAACTGCTGACGCAAGGCCTGAAAGGGAAATTCCTACACTCATTCCCCCCTGTATAATAGGCAGCTTTGCTGTAAACTCCCCAATCTTCAATTCAGGTAACCTGAAAGAAGATTTTCTAAAATTTCTTTTGATTAAATTTTGTAACATTTTCCCTCCATAACTATTTTCATTGTCAGTATATCATATATCGGATTGACCTCCTCCTCTCCGTAAACAAAGAGGATTCCCGTTGGCTATACAGCCTCAGGGAGCGGTAGTGCCTCACGGCTTCCCGCTGGTTCCTGCTTCAGCGTATGCTTTGCATACTCGACAGGCGTAATTTCCCGCAAGCCCTGCGGTAGGGTTTGTAAAAGGTTTTCCTTCCCTATTGCCCTCATTAGAATGTTTACTGATGCTACTAAGTCAGCATTGGCAGTATATCCACATTTTTCACATACGAATGCTGCCTGGCTTTTACGGTTATCTCTGGATACGTGTCCGCATACAGGACAGGTTTGGGACGTGTATCGAGGATTAACTTTGATTAACCTGCCTCCTTGCCTTTGCAGTTTGTACTCAAGGAAGTGGAAAAATATACTCCACCCCTCACTTAGAATCGACTTATTGAGTCTGCTCTTCTGCTTTACGTTGCGTCTTGGATCTTCCATTGTGCCTTTTGCTGACTTAGTCATATTCTTTACGGATAGGTTTTCTACTGCTATTAGGCCGTGGTTTTTGGATATAGCGGTTGATACTTTATGCAAAAAGTCTTTCCTTGTATTT
>JALTHX010000144.1:0-9199 GCA_027076005.1 Caldisericaceae bacterium | reverse complement strand
CTGTTTCAAAAAACCACCGTTTGCCGTTTGTTTCAACGCTCTTTGCGGGTAACGTTTCTTTTCTGAATAGGATAATCCCCTGCGCAGATAAGAGTAAATAATCAATAGTTGTGGAATGCTTTGTCCATCCCTTTACTTTTGTGTTGCTGAATAATTTTGCATTTAAATTTGTTTGGGCAACAGCTTGTTTTATTGCCATTGCTATTTCAGAAGCGTCGCTGTTCCTTTCTTTTTTAAATTTTGCCTCTTCTTCAGGTGAGGAAACTTTGGTAGGTTTCCATAAAATCAGAAGCAACAAAGCTGCACCGACAATTATAAGCGATATTCCTGCCCACATAGCTACCTCCTTTTCATTTTTTGTATTCATAAACATCCCCTTGTTAAGTTTATAACACTGAAAGATAATTTGTCAAGCTTGCTTATGTAAAGCTAACTAAGATTTAACCATACTTGCGATTTACTATGGAGACTTTTTTACTTTTGTTTCGGAAAAGCTAAAAATACTATTTTATTATAAGGATACCGATGTCTGCAACGTTTGTCCCGGTGTTTCCTGTAATAACAAGCCCGCCTAAGGGATTAAAGAAATTATGTGCGTTGTTGTTAACAAGAAAATAGGAAAAATCCATACCTTTATTTTTAGCCTCTGCCAATGTATCCGTATCGCCTATTGCACCTGCTGCGCTACTTTTTCCATCTATGCCGTCGGTACCTATCGATACAAATACTGCTTGTGTCTCGGAAAGGAGTGGCAACGATGCAAGGACGAGCTCTTCATTCCTTCCGCCTTTTCCGTTTCCTTTAACGGTAACGGTTGTTTCTCCCCCGAAGACTACTGCAATGGGAAGAGACGTGCTAAGCCTCCTCTTTCCCCCGTCGTATGCAATGCCACCGATAACTTTGGCTACTTCTCTTGCTTCCCCCTGAATGGAAGACCCCAGATAAATAACAGTGTATCCGCTGCTTCTGAGGTATGCCGATGCTGCACGGCAAGCATCAAAATTTGTGGCAACAAGAATGTTTTGGACTCTTTGCATGTCAGGCGCGTTATTTTTAAGCGTTTCTTCGATTTTTCCTTTTACGCCTTCCTTTAATATATCCATCACTGTTTTTGGAATTCTATTTTTTAGGGAGTATTTCTCAATTATTTTTAAACCCTTTTGAAATGTGGTATCGTCAAAATAAGTAGGGCCGGAAGCAATTGTGCTTAACTTATCACCTATGACATCTGATATTATAAACGACACAACCTGCCCTTTCAGGTGTGTTAACAATTTACCTCCTTTTATATTTGAGAGATGTTTTCTGATGGTGTTTAGTTCTTCAATGTTTGCCCCGGCTTCCATAAGGAGCTTTGTCGTTTTTTGCAAATCTCCGAGAGGTACAAGCGGGCTTTCTACCATTGCCGAGCCTCCACCGGAGATTAGAACAATTGTAAAATCATTATCTGCTGTTTTTTTTGCAATATTTAATACTTCATTGCCTGCTTTTACACTATTCTCGTCGGGCAGAGGGTGCCCTCCCTTAATTTTTTTAACATATTCAGGCAGGTTCTTTTTAAACTCTTTGGTCACCACAACAGCATCCGATATTTTAAGCCCTGGGATTTCGGAAAATATTTTAAAGATAGATAATGCCATCGTTTCTGCAGCTTTGCCAAATGCGATAAGATGGATGTGCTCAAAATCGTTTAAATGGTATTTATGGTCGTCATAAGTAAATTCGTCACCATATATTCTTAAAGTTCGGTTTATGCATACTTTGGGGTCTATTCTTTTTAACGCGCTTTCTAATGCGGAGAGGGCATTTGCCCTCTCCCTTGAAAAACGGCCTTTTACAAGCTGATCAATATTTTTAATCATATCAATGCACAAAGAACACTGCTAATACTAAAACTGTAATTACTGCAGCAATGCCTTCCACAAAGGTTGCTGCGGTTTGAGTTTTGTATCCTAAGGTAACATCTTTATTCCCGGAGAAGAGGTTCACTACCCAGAAATAACTGTCATTTACGTGTGAAACTACCATTGAGCCTGCACCTATGGATAGAACTGTAAGTGCAAGGCCTACGGGGGATGCAAGCCCTAAAGATGGCAAGATTGGCGCAACAAGTGCAGGAGTTGTAATTAAGGCAACTGTGGATGAACCTTGTGCTGTTTTTAGTGCTGCAGAAATTATAAAGGGTAATAGTATTCCAAGGTGTGCGTGAGAAAGAGAAGTTCCAAGATAATTGCCAATTCCGCTTGCCTTCAAGACTGAGCCAAAGGCCCCTCCTGCCCCTGTAATTAAAATAATGATTGCCGCATTTGCAAGCCCTGTATTTGTCCATTCCGGGACAAATTTTGTATCGCTCTTTTTTATGAGTAGCCACATTGCCAAGAATACTGCTATAATAAGGGCAGAGTTAGGATTACCTATAAAATCTATTGTGCTTTTTATAGCACCTGTTCCAAAAATGTGAGAAGGAAAATCTGCAAACGATTTTAAAAGGATTAATATAATCGGGACAAATATAGGAGTAAATGCTCTCCATGCTTCAGGAAGCTTTCCGTAACGCTTTTTCAGATCTTCGTAGCTTTCCGTAACGTTGGGTTTTATATACCATCTCTTTGCGACTTTCACTGCATACCAGTAACCTGCAAGCATTGCCGGGATAGAAGCTATTAACCCAAGCCCTATGACAGTACCGAGATCAGCATTCAGAATACCTGCTGCCGCAATTGGGCCAGGGGTCGGAGGCACAAGGCAGTGTGTTGCATATAAGCCTGTGCTTAGAGCAACTTCAAATACGGCTGCACTTTCCCCTACTGCTGCAGCAAGTGCGTTGTTAAGGGGTGAAAGAATAACAAATCCCGAATCACAAAATACCGGGATTGATACAAAGAATCCTGTTATAGACATTGCAAGAGCTGCACGTTTCTTGCCTACCCATTTTAGAACTGCCTCTGCCATAGAGAGCGCACCACCGGATTTTTCCAAATAAGTTCCCATAATTGTTCCTGCCGCAATTACAATACCTATGTAGCCCAAAGTTTTACCAAATCCACCCGTGATTGCGGACAAGATTTTGTCACCAGGCATTCCTACAAGCAGTCCCGTAAAATATGCTGCAAGAAGCAAAGCAAGGAATGCATTAAGTTTTAGTTTGCCTGTTGCATAAACAATAAAAATAATTGCAAAAAGCAATACAACAAGTAACCACCATCCTGGCATAATTGCACCTCCTTATTTTTATTTGTATTAAATTTTAGCACTGCCTTTAAAAATTTGCAATAGATGTTGCTGAGAATTTTTGAGAAATTTTAGTTCCACAAAAAAATATAGCAGTCGGATTAGAAAATTGATTAAAGATACTATAATATTGTAGAAATAGGGAGGTGTATTATGAATAAAACTGTAATTGTTATGGCAGGAGCGGCTGCTTTACTTGATGCTTTTGTTAGGAAGGGCGTTTTTAATGCGGTTGTTTTTATAATTGTCGGCATTGCATCTCTGTATTTTGGCTTTAAGCTGTTTGGCCAAAACAAAATTGGCGGGGTAGTAGCAATGCTTGTAGGATTAGAACTCTTAATTTTCGGGTTTGTAGGCCAGATTACGCAATACGGAGCAACACATATAGTAATTAGCATTATCCTGGGTTTAATTCTAATTATAGCTCCGTTTATTTCAAACTATTTGAAAGATTAAGAAAAAAGGGGACAATTATTATGTCCCCCTCATACTTATTTTTCTTTGAATGTCTTTCTCTTCTTAAATTCCTGTTTCTTTCCATTGTTCCATTGTGAAACGGGCCTTAAATCAATCTGTTGCTTTTATGACTCCCTTTTTGAGGAAGCGGTGCTAAATTTCTTTAGCACTCTGCATGTTACCATGCAGTTCGGACTGTTGCTTCACCTTCTGCAAGTGTCCATTCGTTCAGTCTCTCACGGCGGGCTTCTGCCCTTCCGCCTCGTTGTCCCATAGGGAGTTCCGAGTCAATTAGAATGGATTTTAGTTGAGCATTGCTTTACCCAACGACGCGGCTGTAAACTTCCGCTTTCTGCCGTTTCTCTTTCGGAATCACGGTTCCGTCTTCAAGGATAAGGTTTCCCTGTTCATCTTCCTTGTACTTCATCTTTCACCTCCTCATTGAAATCCATTTAAATTATCTTTTGAAAAAATAATAGGCGCTATTTCTGAAACTTCTTTAAACATAAGTTCTGCTACGTTACGAATTTCCCATTGGGCAGCCTGGTCCAACCTCAACTTAAAGAAATGCATCAGTTCGCGCGCATTGGCAGTTGCAACCATTTTAGTTTCCGTGGCATTAGGCAGTATGAAACGAGCATCTTCAAATGGCACAGTTTTTGCAAGTTCCTTGTAAGTTTCACTTATTATGTTAATTGCGTTAATAAATTTTAGATATGCTCCTTTATCCTGTTTAATTGTTTGTGGCACAATATACGGAAAATCGGATTCTTTTACGTACCTCTGGCTTTGCTGGGTAAATGAAAACAGTCTGTGCCTTACGAATTGGTGCGAGCAGGCGCGTGAAATTCCCTCAATTGCAAAAGTAAAAGAAATATGCTCGAAAACAGACAGATGGCCGAGCTTTAATGCAAGCTCAATGAGGTGTTTTATTTTATCCTCTTCCATATCAAGTGTTGCAACGCCACCTTTGAACCTGCTTTGCCTCATTGCCGTTGCAACAACTTTTTCAGGTTCAGGCGTGTATGTAATAAGTTTTACTGAAGCCGTCTTTTCTCTTTCCATTATACGTCTATGTCCAATTTTATTCCGCCGGGTTTTTCTTCTTTTTCCCCACGCTCGTATCTCTCTACAAGCTCCGCATCGCAGTATGGGCAATATTTATGTTCTCCGGGGATGTATCCATGTTTTGGGCATACAGAAAAAGTGGGGGTGATAGTAATATAAGGAAGCTTGTAATTTCCAATAACCCTTTTAACGAATAACTTTGCTTCGTTTCCCGAATGCAGGGATTCGCCCAGAAAGAAGTGAACAACTGTCCCTCCGGTCCATAAGGATTGGATGTTATTTTGTTTTTCCGCTACCTCAAACGGGTCGTCGGTATAATCTACGGGAAGCTGTGCGGAGTTCGTGTAGAATGGGGCTACCTCGTATTTTTCCACTTCTTCTTCGTTCGCAACAATAATATCAGGATATTTCTTTTTATCCATTAACGCAAGCGAATATGCGGTGGATTCACTGGGTGTTGCCTCCAAATTAAATAAAGTGCCAGTTTCTTCCTGGTAATCTTGCATCCTTTTCCGCATAAATTCCATTAGTTCCGTAGTGAATTGAATCCCTTTTTCCGTTCCGATATTTTCTCCCATAAAGTTCATAAGCGCTTCATTCATCCCCACAATGCCGATTGTAGAGAAATGGTTTCCCCAGTAGCTTCCGCCACTTTCTTTGATAGGGTTCAAATAAACTTTTGAGTATGGGTATAATCCTCCTTCAGTAAATTGCTCCACTGTTTTCCTCTTTACCGTGAGCCCGTTTTTAGCCGCGTCCATTATTTCGGCAACTTTATCGAAAAATTCTTCCTTTGTTTTTGAAATATAACCAATGCGTGGCATATTGATTGTTATGACTCCGATAGAATTTCCTGACCAAGTAACTTTTCCATTTCTCCTCACAAATAATGTATGATTAGGAACTTCGCAAGAATATACTTTCCCTTGATAATTTTCAAGACTTATATTATTTTTACGAAGACGATAGTGAGTAGATTGTTGAATTCCAACGATGTATTGCTTTTTTGAATCAATTTCTCTTCCCTTAATAGAACTTTTTCTTTCCTTTCTCCGAATAATTGTTGCTGCCCAACCAAGTTTCATTACAATCTCCTGAATATCATCAGCTAATTTTTTAGAAACCGTATAATAAGTAATCTGTCTCTTTTTAGCTATCCCTCTTAACGGCCGAATATGGCCGTCTCCTTTTATCAACCATTCAAATAATATTTCTAACTGTTCTTTTGATAGCCTTTTAAGTTCTTTAGGGATAAACTTATCATAGCAGTGGCCAAATTGTTTTAAATAATTCCATAATTGTTTGTTAGTAATGACAAAGCCTTCATCGATTTCTCGGTAATGGAATGGGAGATTGTCTAAAGCATTCTTGATTTCTTTTTTTGTCGTCTTATTGACCTGAGTTATGAAAACTCTATATCCATGGGATTGAGCAATATTATCATTATCAAAGCTTCCCTTGGCAATCCAGATTCCGAAGAATTTTAACCAATCATCCATTGGGATTTTTAACTCTTCTTTCTCATAATGATGATGGCTTTGATGATTTCCGGATAACCAATTATTTTCTATGGCTGGCAATATAAAATATTTTACCTTTTTACCGCTCCATATACCCTGTTTTGGAATTCTGTGATTATTTACATTAAATTCTTCTGCAGGGACAAGTTCTCTTTTTCCTGTTCTTACTTTGTCAACAACCATTTTATGATTAGGCGTAACCAACAGATCTAATGACTTTGCTTTAAATCTATACAAGTTTCCATTCCAATCATAAGCAAAAAGCCTTATTGGTTTATGAACTTCTATTTTGTTGTCTTTGGTTAAAGTGAAAACCTCATCATCTAAAGTTAAATCTCTAAAAAATTTCCAGCCGTCCGTTGTTAAAATTTCTGTTTTCTCATCATAACAACCAGTTAGAGGGTCAGCGCCAAACAAGCCTCCGCCTTTTTTACGCAGTTCTTTTACGTTTAGACGAAGCCTGCAGCAATTATGAGTAATAGTGCCCATTGAGTGAACAAATAGGTGATTTTTGTCGAGCTCAAAGTCGTAGAAATACTTAGGCTTGTCTAATTTCACAACTTTTAGATTTTTTACTCTTACTAAGTAAAAATCGCTGTTCTTTATGAAACGTGATTCTTCTGTTTCTGCATCGTGCTTTTCTAATGTTCTGACACCCACCATCCTGCTTTTAACTAAACCAGGTACTTTATATGTAGACTCTGCAAGAAATCCTGGAACTCTCTCAAAAAGCAACGGGTTATTCATTCTACCATCAATCATAGTCTCTGACTTTTTGTGTTGAATATAGATCACTTGATTATTACTACTCTCCCTATATGTTACCGGAACTCCAATAAAATTATATAATATTACCAAATCTTTTGCTAATTCAGGGTCATTTATGTGGATTTCCTGCTTTTTTTTATATCCGTCTCCTTTAAAATGATATTCTAAAAAGGCTTCTATCACAGAAGGTGGAGAGTTAAACAATACAGTTGGTAACTTACCATATTTCTTGAACCCAGCATTATACAGTTTCCTGCTTATTGAAGTGCTATAAATATAGAGATAATAAGAATTATACCTCGGATCCTTCTTTTCTTTAGGTTCAACATTAAATACCTTTTTTACAAGATACCTTAGTTCATTCAAATTTTCTTTAGTAATACTGTTAAACATAAACTGGATACCTCTGGGCTGTCCAAAATATGTATATCCCTTTCTGCTCTCAAACAAATAATTGCCATTCGCTACAAAATAACCTAAAATTTTTGCCAGATCCTCATCAAGGACAAGATCATCTATATGTTGATATGTATTTCTTAAGCTGTGTTTTGCACTTTTTAGGGATAGTAGGTAATCGCCCTCTTCAACATCTTCGGCAAACTTATTTTCAAGTCCATTTACCCCAAAAACAGGTACAATATGTTTCAAAGAAGTCCTGATTATTTTCCCATCATCAGTTGTTATTTCCACTAATTCTTTGCTCTTAATTCGCAAAAAGTTAATTATATTAGCCCACTCGACATTCCCAGAAACAAAATCCAGCGATAGGGCTTGTAAACCATTTTTTGCATTTGCCCAACCATCTTCATCAAATGTACCTGTCTCGTAATCATTTACTATACCACTAATTCTGCGTTTTTCTATAACTCCATCACGGTTTTTAATAATAACCTCTTCGTTTTCTTCCAAGCACATACTGCGGGCATCTTCCGGGCTTAGATCTGAGTTTACAAAGTTTGCAAAATAAGGTGTTCCGTATTTTCTTGTTGCTTCCCACATTGGCTCAAGGTCAGGATTATTCCACTCAAAATCCTTATCTATGTTAATTGTGGGGATGGGGAATGTAAAAGGCCGGCTGTTTCCGTCGCCTTCAATCATTGTTTCCCAGAAAGCCCTGTTCACCATATCCATTTCTTTTTGCATATCCCTGTATAGAACGTCGGGGTGCTCTTTTCCCCCTACAATTACGGGGCGGTCTTTAAGCAGCGGATGCGGGTGTATATCAAGGGTAATGTTGGAAAACGGGCTTTGCCCTCCTGTTCTCATTGTTTGGTTCATATTGTAAACGAATTCCTGTATCTGTTGTTTTACTTCTTTGTAATTCAGTTTATCGAAGTAAACAAACGGGGCAAGGTAGGTATCAAACGAGCTGAAAGCAACTGCTCCGGCTACTTCATTCTGCAGTGTGAATAGGAAGTTCATCATCTGCCCTAAAATAGAGGAAAGATGCTTTGCAGGTTTTGAATATGGCTTGCCGGGTGGCCCTCCGAACCCCCTTCTTATTAAATCCTCAAGGTCCCATCCGCAGCAATAGGCGGATAGCATTGAAAGGTTATGAATATGCACCCAACCGTTTTTGTGTAAGTCAGCGATTTTTTTGGGATATACTCTGTCAAGCCAGTAGTGTTCCTCTGCTTTTCCCGCGATAAATGCTTTTAATCCTTGTATGGAGTAGTTTATATTTGCATTCTCGTGGACTTCCCATGTGCCCTGGTTTAGATAGTCCTCGACGAGGTCGGGAGTAATATGATTTTTTATTTCTCTGAGTTCTCTCCTGTGTTCTCTATAAAGGATAAATGCTTTTGAGGTGGCGTAAAATCCCTTGCGCATAAGTACTCGTTCTATTTTGTTTTGTATTACTTCTATGCTGAAAGGAACGCTGTCGTGTTCAAACTCAAGTTCCGTTGTTATAATTCCAGTGAGAAATTCTGCCGTATCAGCTCCAAACTCTCCTGTTTCTTTTCCTGCTTTAAAAATGGCTGTGGTGATTTTATTTTTGTCAAACTCAACTATTCTGCCGTCTCTTTTTATCACTTTCCGAATCATTATGCTCACCCTCCTCTTTAGAAAATTGTAGCAAGCTTCTGCTAAAAATCCAAACTCCAAATGTGGCAAGGTTTAACGAATGGTAAAATATAAATTTACGATATTTGCAG
>JALTHX010000143.1:0-3102 GCA_027076005.1 Caldisericaceae bacterium | reverse complement strand
GTATAAGGCGCAGGTTTCGGATTGACATATTTTAATTGAAAATATTTAAGCTCAGCAATTTCAGTGTCTCCCGTTACGGTCGTATAATATCGAAAAGAATATACACCTGCTTCTTTTCTGATATTACTATTGGGCAGATAATATATTTTTCCATCTTTTGTTTCGAGGATATATGCATTTGCAAATACGGGGCTGGCCAGCAAAGTATTTATGGTTTGTAGATGTTTGAGCGAACCATCTTTATCAAAAGCCTTTGTTGCCGAGGTTAGATATTCAATATAGTTCGAGATAGCTGACCCAAAGGGTGTTAATGGATACGCTTTTGAAAATCCTGTTATTTGTTGTAGTCGATTTTGGGCATCTTGTAATTGTGTGACGTTAAAATTTTGCCATTTGCTCACCATATCCATCCATACCTGCACAGCTTTATACTGCGCAATAGACTTTAAAGAATCCACAAACTGCGGAGTCAAAGAGTAATCGGGAAATTTTTTAGTAAATTCATTTACCAACTGTTCAAGCTTAAATGCATCGGAGTAATTTTTCGTTAATCGTTTTAAGTAGTTTGTTATTTCATATTTTTCCTGAGCTCGCTGTTTTATGGCTTTTTGCTTTTCTAATAGTGCTTTTTGTATAGCCCATGCCCTTGAACGCAATCCCTCGGAAACATCAGTCATAGTATTGAGTTTTGATGAAAATACAAGCGCCTGTTCTATCTGTTCCGATAGTGTGGGAGAAGAATCATCCATTGTCTGAATTTTATCGTACATTCGATTCAATTCTGCCAGCTCTTTGCGAAATTTCTGTTCTTGCAGCAAACGTCTTTTGTTCTTGGCTATCATTATCTGTTCACGAAAACCCTCAACCATATTCTTCTCATCGGGCATCTTAGCTAATTTTTCTGCCCTTCCCAATGCAATCATATCCGGATGTTCGAACCCCGCTTGTTTGATTTTGGAGATTTCTTTCAGAAATGTATTTCGACGAATCTGCTCTTGTTGGCATTTTCTGTCGTAGAGGGCTTTCAATGACTGAATATCGGCATTGGAAAGTATAGAAGGCTTAGCTTCAAGACTGGCGAACAATTTACCCGCTATATCAAGATGATCTTGTTTTAAGGCTGTATTAATTTTATTTTTCCAGCTATTAAGTTCACTCTGCTGGCGATGATACCATACAAGCCCGATATTTATCGCTATCACAATAATAGCTGCCGTAGAAATCAGTAGCAATTTTAATATGAAATGTCGCTTCCCTGATTGCTGGAGTTCTTCTATCCTCGAATTGAAACGAGCAGCTAACAGCTCGGGTATCTCACGTTCCATTCTTAAAATATTAGCTGCAAGATTTTCGAGCGTCTGGATATCTGTTATTTTATCGTCTAAAGCTTCTTCTAATTTTCTGCATGCTGTTTTGTAGGCTATTTCCCGCTGTCGGGCATTTTCCGTTTCTTCTAACCAATTTCGGATCGCTGACAATAATGCGTTTTGCTCACTATCTGGCGGGGTAGAAGTTTTCTGTTTTATATGTTTGAATTTGCCAAGAAGTTCTTTGCATCGTCTTTCATCCATCGCACTATAGGCATCTTGCAATTCCCCAGATAATTTCTCATATTCTTTTTGTGCATATCTTGTTCGGTGCGGTTGAATAAGTTTGTTTACGAATTGTACAATTTGTGGCTCCGGCGGAAAGCTCCATTGCGATGATGTTAATTCGTTATATATTTCCTCGAGCTTTCCGAGGTCTTCTTGTTTGTCAGCTAATCTTGCTAATTCCTTTAACTCATCTATTCTTGCAAGCTCATACGCCTTTAAGTCGTCTATCCAATATTCTCTGTCCGAATCAGCCCATCGAAGCTCTCGGAGAATTTTGATTCTGGCGGGAAGAGGGGCTCTGCTTAATGCTAATTGTCGATGTTTTCTTAACAAAGATTCGAGATTATCATTGTGAGATATTTCTTTATAGATATTTTTGGCTATACTGATATTGACCGTGTCTGTTTCAATGCCAGCTTCATTACAATATTCCTGCCATTTATCAAGCTCATCAAAATTCAGCAGATTGATACGCTTTCGGATATCCCCTATTTCTATTGCCAATACGTCTTCTGCTTGTTGCTTATCACCCGCTTTTATTAATGAAATTGCTTTTGCTAATGTGCGGTTGGTTTCCTTTACATACCAGTTGTATTGTTCTGCCAATTTGGCGATATGCTGTTCGTCTTTGAGTTCAGAAGAAATGCAAAATTTGATATCTTTGATTAGCTGCTCTAACTCATTCATTTCTTGGTCTCCGGTAATTTCAGATATTTTTCTGCCTCTTTGTTCAATTGTGGCTTAAGGTTGATAATGGCAATCGTTCTGCCCCATATATCAATAATATAAGCTGTAAGGATTTTTTGATCTGTTATGATTGTGGTCTCGCTATAAAAATCGTCCTTTATTGTTCTAATTTTCCAGCGTATAGGTCGTATTGCCTTAGAGATATCTGTTACTTGTTTGCTTATTGACTTTTTTCTTTTTTCATCCTTCTCGATCCTAAGTTTTGCCTGTGACTGCTTTTTTTGTTTTTCCAAATCTTTTAGCTGTTTTTCGTTCTCTCTAATCTCCTTGATACATTCTAATCTCATATCTGAAATTTGTGCTATAGCATCTGTTAAATAAAGTGGTGTGGGATTTAGTTCTATTTTATGGGATAGCTTATTTGTCGGTATGGTATTGTCCCAGATGATTTTGATATTATTTTCAGCGTTGGTTTCCATTGATGTGCGTAGGGGAAATAGGTCATCTTTTTGGGGACTGTTATTATATGCGAGATTGAGAAATTTTGGCCAGGGATATAGAAACTCGACGGGAGAAGTCCTCAATTTGAGTTTTGGTCTGTTTCCCTTTTGTGATACTACGACTTTAATCGGGCTATATGTCAGTGGAGTAAATGTACGAATCAATTTTAGCTGATATAGTTGATTGGTAGTTTCATCTAAGATTTCCACTACCATATATTTATAAATTGTCTTAGCTACGAGGGAGTTAATTTCGTTAAGTTCGCAGGCAACACTAACATTTTTCTCGTCAGGAAGGGGCTGAAATCGCAGAGTAATAA
>JALTHX010000142.1:0-3112 GCA_027076005.1 Caldisericaceae bacterium | reverse complement strand
CCCCATAGAAAAGCAATTTCTATCATTGGTGAATAAAAGAGCCTCCCGTTTTCCTTTGCATTATATTTTAGGGCAAAAGGAGTTTATGGGGTTAAGTTTTGAAGTTAACGAAAATGTGCTTATTCCTCGCCCGGAAACAGAAACTCTTGTTGAGGAAGCACTAAATGTTTTTAATGGCAGTTCTGCTAGGGTATTAGATATAGGAACAGGTTCAGGATGTATACTCGTTTCATTTTTGTACTACAATAAGCAAAGTAAAGGCGTAGGAATTGATATTTCTGCTGAAGCGGTAGAAATTGCCAAAAAAAATGCTTTACGGCATAAGGTATTAAACCGTGTGGAGTTTACTGTATCCGATTTTATGAGTTATAGTTCAGAAGAGGGATTTGATTTAGTGCTTTCAAACCCGCCTTATGTAAAAACAAACGAGTTAATTAACGTACCCTATGAGCCTGTTATAGCGTTAGATGGCGGGAGTAACGGATATAATTTGTATCCCGACCTTGCGAAAAAAATATATATGTTCCTTAATCCCTATGGAGGAGCAATTGTTGAAATTGATTACAGATTTGTGCGCCAAACGGAAGAAATTTTTTCGCGCGTGGGCTTTAGAAAGTTGCGTTTTATTAACGATCTTACGGGGAAGAATAGATTCATAGAGGGATTGAAGTGAAAGTAGTATTTGAAAAAGCACGGTTCGTTTTAGAATCCGGTGGAATTATTGCATTTAAAACTGATACGGTGATGGGGCTTGGAGTTAACGGTTTTAATAGAGCTGCAGTGAAAAAACTTTTCGACTTGAAAAAGCGTGACTATAATAAGCCTGTTTCTTTGCTTACGTATTCTGTGAGTAAAATTTTTGAATACACGCTTATTCCGGAATATGCTTTTCGTATTATTAATTTAAAATTTCCAGGAGCTCTTACCTGTATAATGAAGTCAAAGGGAAGAGTCTACACAACTCCGCAAAGGGCTGGTAATACGCTTGGTATACGCATTCCTAATGCTATAAAGCTTTTAGAGTTTCTTGCACTCTTGCCTTTCCCTATTGTTGCAACAAGTGCAAACTTTTCCGGATTGAAAACTTTAACTTCCAAAGAAGACGTGATGAACGTTTTTTCTAATGCTATACATTACCTTGATTTTGGATATAATATAAAAATGAGCGGTGTTGCTTCTACCGTAGCTGATTGTAGTGGCCGCACATTGCAAATTTTACGTGAAGGGAGTATTAAATTATGAGAGTGATAACATATGGAAACCCTGTTTTAAGGAAAAAAGCAAAAAAGGTTAAAAATATAGATAAGACCATAATTCAATTGGTAGAAAATATGTTTAGTATTATGCATACAAATGTCCCTCAGGGCATTGGCCTTGCAGCGCCACAGATAGGAATCCCTATGGCGCTTTTCGTTTATGGTTTGGACGATGATGAGGGTGTGATGATAAACCCGAAAATTGTAGAAAAGAACGGAAAGGAAATTGGGGAAGAAGGCTGCCTTTCTGTCCCTGGAGTGTTTGGCCCTGTAGAACGCGCGGAAAGCATTGTTGTTACGGCGTTAAACATAAAAGGAAAAAAGATTACTGCAAGATTAAGCGGACTCAAGGCGCGCGTGGTTCAACACGAAACCGACCATCTAAAAGGAATTTTGTTTACGGATTACATTGATGATGTTAGTAAATTAAATGTTGAGGAAGGGTATGAGCTTCCTGAAAAACTTATCGAGAGACTTAAAGAGAAGTGAAAATAGTTTTTTTTGGCTCATCTGATTTCTCAGTTCCATTCTTAGAAGCTCTGAAAAAGAGCGTTGTTCTTGTTGTAACTGTCCCTGACAAGAGAAAAAATAGAGGTAAAAAACTGCTTCCCAACCCTGTAAAAGAAAAATCAAATGAATTAGGTATAGAAGTATTTGTTACGGACATTTTAAATTATGATGCAGAAAAGAAAATCAGAGAAGTTAGCCCTGATATTTTTGTTGTTGTTTCTTACGGAAAAATCATCCCCCGTAATATTCTTTTAATTCCTAAATGTGCTATAAATCTCCACCCCTCTCGCTTACCGTTGTATAGAGGTGCGGCACCGATAGAACGTCAGATTATGGACGGAGTTGAAGAATCTGCCGTTGCTGTTATTAAAGTATCAGAGAAACTTGACAGGGGAGATATTATCTTGCAGGAACCGTTTTCTATTAGTTTTGCCGATAGTAGAAAGAGTGTCGAGGAAAAAATAATTAAAATAGGAATAGATCTTTTACGAAAAGCTATTGATAAGATAAATATAGAGGGTTGCATAGGAGAAAAACAGATAGGAAAAGGAAGCTATGCAAAAAAAATTGCTAAGAAAGATGAAGAAATTGATTGGAATAAATCTTATATGGAAATTTACAATAAAATTAGAGCTTTAAGCCCATATCCAGGTGCACGTACGTACTTTAGAGGCAGAATTTTAAAAATTCTCACAAGCATTCCTGTTGAGAAACGTTTTGACGAACCGATGGGCGCGGTTGTTAAAGTCTCGAAAGATCGGTTTACAGTGGCCTGCGCAGAAGGTGCGCTTGACATACTAAAAGTTCAGATGGAAGGGAAAAGAGTTATACCTGCAAAAGATTTTATAAATGGAGCACGTATCAAAGAGGGAGAAAAGCTTGGCTGACAGAAAATCCGTTCTTCTTACCGGTTATTTTGGATTTGGAAACTTTGGCGATGAAGTTATCTTTGCTGTTTTGAAGAAGTATTTTGAGCGTTACGGATTAAATGTTTATTCTCTTGTAAAGCATCCTGAGAGAAAAAAAGAGTTTAACAGAAGTAGTATTAGAGATATTGTAAATGCTGTCAAACTTAGTGATATTGTTGTGAATGGAGGGGGAGGTTTGTTGCAGGATAAAACGAGCGCAAAGAGTTTGTTTTATTATCTTTTTGTTCTTTTTATTGCCCAGAGGTTTCATAAGAGAACAATCTGTTTTGCACAAGGAATAGGCCCTATTAAAAGAAGAATAAGCAGTTTTGCTCTACGTTTCATTTTAAATAGAACGGATTTTATAACCGTAAGAGACAGTTATTCTAAAGAAGTTTTAACTAAAAGTGGGGTTGTTGATAAAAATTTAAATATTAC
>JALTHX010000141.1:379-3112 GCA_027076005.1 Caldisericaceae bacterium | reverse complement strand
CGCATCTTTTGAGTCCATTCCCTGACGAGATGATAGATGCGGCGTTTTTTGACAGGTTTCATCACTATATACCCGGATGGGAAATTCCAAAAATGAGGCCTGAGTTTTTTACCGATGAATACGGATTTATAACCGATTTTATGGCTGAATGGATGAGAGAACTTCAAAAGTATAATTTTTCTGATGCTATTGATAAATATTTCAAGCTTGGCCATGACTTAAACCAGAGGGATGTTAAGGCTGTAAGAAAAACCGTGAGCGGTATCTTGAAACTTTTGTTTCCGGATGAATCATACACGAAAGAGGATGTAAGAAAGGCACTTGAATATGCTTTGATAGGCAGAAGAAGAATAAAAGAGCAGCTTAAAAAAATTGGCGGTATGGAATTTTATGATGTCAATTTTTCTTACATTGACCTTGATGAACAAAGTGAAATAAGGGTGTTTGCCCCTGAAAGCGGGAAAGATACGATTATTTCGGCTGATCAATTACCAAGCGGTTCTGTTTATGCTGTATGCACGAACCCAGACACATCTCACAAGGGACTATTCAGACTGGATCTTCAGATGATGAACGGGACGGGAAAATTCGATAGTGCTGGATTTGGTTCGTCAAGAGAAATTAAGGAAGAGGTAAAAGAGGCAATTAACTATATTCAAGCAAATGCAAACAGAATTAGTGCAAACATAAAATTCAAAGAGCATGATTATTATTTAAAAGCAACGGATTTAAGCGGTATAGGAAAATCTAAGGGTATATCGCTGGCAATTTTAATTTCGCTTGCAAGTGGAATTTTAAACAAGCCGGTTATAGCTCAAGCTGTAATTCTTGGTTCTTTTAGTATTGGCGGGGGCGTTAAAACAGAAGAATCCCTTGGAGATGCTCTTCAGATAGCAAGCGACAGCGGCGCAAAAAAAGTGCTTATTCCTGTTGCTGATATGGCAAATATGTCAAAAGTCAAACCTGAATTATTGAGTAAGTTTCAGTTGATAGCCTATTCAGATCCGATTGATGCTGTCTTTAAAGCGCTCGGAGTGGAATAGATAATTAAGGATACATTAAGCCAACAACTTTTACATTGTATTGATGAAAATAATGTGCTACTTTTATATTAACTACTGATTAAGATATTCATGAAGATTTTGCTCTGTTAGCTTGTTTTTAATTAAGATTAGCCGGAGGTAGCTTGTGAAACCTGAGGATTATTTAGCCCTTCAACAGTTAAAAATCAAAGAGTGGTATGAGAACTGGCAGGAATCAGAAAAAGAAAGTGCTGCAGCATCCAAGAAAGAAAAAAAGATACCGTTACCTGAAAAATGGTGTCTATCTGAAGGCATAAGTCTGTATGAGTGGCAGAAAAACTGTGTAGATGCATGGTTTAAAAATGACTATAAAGGAACCGTAAAAGTTGTTACGGGTTCTGGTAAAACCATACTGGCTCTTTCTGTAATCGAAAAACTTCATAATGACATAAATAATTCGCTTAGAGTGGTTATTGTTGTTCCTACCATAGTTTTAATGCAGCAATGGTATGATGAAATAATGGAAAAAGGTAATATTCCCAAACAGTATATAGGAAGATTAGGCGGTGGATATTATGATGATTTTTCAGATAAAAGAATTTTAATTTCTGTTTTGGCTTCTGCAAGTAAAAAGTTAAAAAGTATTGTAGAAGCAAATTCCAATATATATGAGAATCTACTTCTTGTTGCTGATGAGTGTCATTCTATGGGTTCAAGTGATAGGAAAAGTGTGCTTTACATAAAAAGAAAATACAGCTTAGGCTTATCTGCAACGCCCGAAAGGGATGGTGATACACCGCATAACGATAACAGTGCATATAATGAGTCTGAGCTCGGTATGCAGTTAGGTAAAATCATATATGAACTTACTTATGCAAGAGCACTTGAATTGGGTATTATTCCACCATTTAAGATTTATCACTATGCTTTGCCGCTGAACAATAAAGAAAGAGTTAAATACGATAATATGACACGTATTATAAATGACCTAAAAAAGGATTTGAACAATCAAGCGCCTAAAAGAATAAAAACAGAAAATGACTTTTGGAATTGGGTTAGAAATGTGGCTCAAAAAAATGGCAGCAGTATAAATAGTGCTGCAAAAAAACTGCAAAGTGAAATAAAAAAACGAAAAGAATTGATTTATGGAATGGAGACGAGAAAGAATGCTGTTGTAAAACTAATAGAAAGAGAACGTCAAATAAATCCTGATTCCAGAATACTGTTATTTCATGAAACTATTAAGGATGCAACAGAACTGTATTTTAATTTGGCAAATCAAGACTTTCCTGTTGTTGTTGAGCATAGCAAATTGCCTCAATCTATAAGAAACGACAATCTTAATATTTTCCGAAAAGGATACGCTAAAATACTTGTGTCTGTGAAATCTTTAATAGAAGGTTTTAATGTGCCGGCTGTTGATGTGGGAATAATTGTTGCATCATCTTCTTCTCCTCGACAAAGAATTCAAAGCATGGGTAGAGTGATGCGTAAATATAAAGAAAACGGAAAAGAAAAAAAGGAGTCTAAAATATGTATTCTGTATGCCGATAAAACCATAGATGAAATAATATACAGAAAACTGGATTGGGAAAGAATTCTTGGAGTTGATGCAAACTTGTATTTTTATTGGGATATCGACAATGAGCCCGTAAAATTAGATGGACCTCCTTCAACCCCAAACCCAAAAGATGTAGATATAGATGTTGAA
>JALTHX010000141.1:0-369 GCA_027076005.1 Caldisericaceae bacterium | reverse complement strand
GGTGACGAATATCCGGGAGAGTTTGAAGGTGATGAATTTTCCTGCGATAGCCAAAAAAACATAACAGATGAAAATGGCAATAGGGTAGTGGATGAGATTGGGCTGGCTGATATAGTTGTAGAAACAAAAGGTCCTGGAAAATTTAGGATAACACCAAATAAGCGCTATGTAATTTTTAGAGCTAAGGAGTCAGATGGAAATTGGATTACGAGATATATAACAACCTTAGATGCTGATTTGAAAGTCATTAAAGAAGAAAATCATTTTAATGAAGATGCTTTAAATAAATGGTTAGAAACTGCCAATTTGGGAGATAGATTTCCGTATCAAAATATTTAAATAAACAATACATATAAAATTAAAAAGAAA
>JALTHX010000140.1:0-3125 GCA_027076005.1 Caldisericaceae bacterium | reverse complement strand
AGTGAGGGGTGGAGTATATTTTTCCACTTCCTTGAGTACAAACTGCAGAGGCAAGGAGGCAGGTTAATCAGAGTTAATCCTCGATACACGTCCCAAACCTGTCCTGTATGCGGACACGTATCCAGAGGTAACCGTAAAAGCCAGGCAGCATTCGTATGCGAGAAGTGCGGATATACTGCAAATGCCGACTTAGTAGCATCAGTAAACATTCTAATGAGAGCAATAGGGAAGGAAAACCTTTTACAAACCTTACCGCAGGGCTTGCGGGAAGTTACGCCTGTCGAGTATGCAATGCATACGCTGAAGCAGGAACCGGCGGGAAGCCGTGAGGCACTACCGCTCCCTGAGGCTGTATAGCTAACGGGAATCCTCTTCGTTTACGGAGAGGAGGAGGTCAACACGGAGTTACTCTTGGCAGTAGACGCATAGAGATAGGCAAAAGGCATCCTACAATTGGCAGGAATGTTTTTATAGGTAATTATGCTTCGATTTTAGGAACCATAAAAGTGGGAGATGGTGTAAAAATTGGTGCCCATAGTGTAGTTCTAGATGACATTCCTTCGCATTGTACGGTTGTGGGAAGCCCTGCTTACGTGGTGAAAAAGGAGAATAAAAATGCTGCACAATATAGGAAACACTCCGATTGTTAGACTTGAAAACAATAGAAATATTTTTGTAAAGCTCGAATACATGAACCCAATGGGTAGTGTGAAAGACAGAGCAGCACTATTTATGATTAAGGATGCGTTGAATAAAAACAAAATTAAGCCGGGAGGTCTACTTGTAGAGGCAACCTCTGGAAACACAGGGATAGGGCTTGCATATGTTGGAAGAAGATTCGGTATCCATTGCATACTTGTTATGCCTAATTTTATAAGTGTGGAAAAAATTGCTTTACTAAAAACGCTTGGTGCAGAAGTTGTTCTGACTGATGGCAGTAAGGGAATGGCGGGCGCTGTTTTAAAAGCAAAGTGGATTGCTGAGAATGAAGATGCTTTTCTACCTAACCAGTTTTCTAATTATGCGAATGTTCTTGCCCATAAATTTGGAACAGGATCAGAAATTCTAAGGCAAATGTCTCTTAATGTTGATGCATTTGTCGCTGGTGTAGGAACAGGAGGGACTATTACGGGTGTTGCACTTGCACTTAGAGAATTTAATTCAGGGATTAAGATTTTTGCAGTAGAGCCTAAGGAATCTCCAGTTCTTTCTGGGGGCAAGTCGGGGAAACATACAATTGAGGGGATAGGTGCAGGATTTTTACCTGCTCTATTTAATCGCAAAATAATTTCGGAAATTGTAAGAGTTCCACAAAAATTTGCTTGGGAAGAAACAGTAAGGCTTGCAAAAGAAAACGGAATTTGTGGCGGTCCATCTACTGGAGCAAATGTTTATGCTGCGAAACTTGTTTCCAAAAAATTTTCGCTAAGTCGCGTTATTACTATTGCCCCTGACAGTTGTAACAGATATGAGAAAGAGTTAGCGAACTTCAAATAGCTATAATAGTGTATTTAAATTAAATTATCTGTAGGGCGATTAACTACTCTTTTTGTTTGTTCTGGAATCCTATATTTATCTGTTTCTCGGTAAGTGTATATAAAAAGATGTTCCCTTTCCCACCTCACTTTTAACCTCTATCTCCCCATTTAATAGATTGATAAATTCTTTGACGACAGCCAGTCCCAACCCCACTCCTCCCGTTTTTCTGGATCTCGATTTATCTGCTCTAAAAAAACGATCGAATATATAAGGTAAGTCTTCTTCATTAATTCCTGGGCCTGTATCTGAAACACTAATTATGACTTTACTTTCTTTTTGATATGTTTTTATTGTTACGCTTCCTTTTTCCGGAGTGTATCTTATAGCGTTATCAACAAGATTTGATATAGCATGTTCAAGAAGGTAGAGATCTGTTTGTAGAGAGAGTTCTTTATCGGCATGAAAGATAAGATTTATATTTCTTTTATTGGAAAGGACTGCAAAATCTTCTACTATTTTTTTAAGGAGATGGTTTAAATTAACAATTTTATAATGGATTCCCATACTTTCCGAGTCTATTCTCGCAAGTAAAAGCATCTGTGTTATTGTCTTGGACATTCTATCCGTAGATCTGCTAATAATAGCCATCTTTTTTCTTAATTCCTCGTTTGTAGGATGCTTTTTTTCTAATGTAACATCTATATTTGTTCTTATGATTGAAAGCGGGGTTTTGAGCTCGTGTGAAGCATCTTCGGTGAACTGTTTCAATCTTCTATACGAATTTTCTACTGGTTGCAAGATTACTTTAGATGTCTTATATGCAATGACCCATGTGAATACCATTATAATTGGTAATATCAACAAAAGAGAAAAGAATGACTCGCTTAATATTTCCCTCAAATTTGCATATGTTTGCCCCACCCGTACATACCCAACGATTCCTTTACTGCTTTCGATCGGCGTTGTGTATGTTCGCAATAAAATTTTCTTTCTTTTATTATCTATATTTTCTATTTTGTAGGTTGTCAAAAATTTATTTACGGATAATGTGGAATCGCCCAATTTGGCTCTGTTAATGGTGGAGAATATGATATTACCGTGGTTATCTATTACTTGTATAACTTCATCATTACCGTAGAATGGATTGTTGTTTGATTCATCACTCAGTATGGTAATATTAGCAGGAAACTTCTCGTTTGTTGCAAGAATAGAAGCGATAGAATAAGCACGGTTTCTCATAGAATTATCAAAATTTTGATATAAGTTCTCAGAGTATACAATGAAAAATAAAATTTCCAGTGTAGCTACTATAAGCATAGTTACAATGGAATATTTTAGCGCAAGTCTTGTGCGTGCCCTTACAAAGTTGTCTTTGCTTATATTTATTCTTTTTATTTGTCTTCTTTTTATGCTTTGGAGAAGGTTTTTAATCATCTTTAATTTGGTATCCAATCCCTCTTACAGTAAGAATAAGTTTTTTCTTAAATCCTTTATCAATTTTTTTTCTCAAGTTTTTTACATGTGTTCTTACCGGATCTGACCAGAGTTTAGCGTTTTCGTCCCATAGGTGGTTTTCCAATTCTGTTTTTGGAATAACCCTTCCTTTGTTTAATAATAAATACTCAAGTATTTCGTATTCTTTTTTG
>JALTHX010000139.1:0-3130 GCA_027076005.1 Caldisericaceae bacterium | reverse complement strand
TTCATAGTTCTTCCATCTTAGACAATGGTCAGATTATTTATGCAGGAAATCCTTGTGGCTATATAATAAGATTGAAAGATCTGAACGTGTATCATGCTGGCGATACCTCCGTTTTTTTGAATATGGAAGTAATAGGAGGGCAAACATGGATAGACGTGGCGCTTCTTCCAATAGGAGGGAATTTTACTATGGATATTCATGATGCTGTTGTTGCTACAAAGCTTCTTCACCCGAGGGTTGTTATTCCAATTCATTACAATACGTGGGATGTTATAAAAGCGGATCCGGAAGAGTTTAAAAAAGAAGTGGAAAGTGAAACAAATGCTAAATGTGTTATTCTTAAGCCCGGGGAGGGTTATTAAAGATAGGTGGAACTTTTTTAGCCATCTCTTATCTAACTTATTAGAAGGAGGCGGTTTTTATGAAAAAATTAGTAGCAATACTACTTGTTTTGGCATTGGTTTCTACGGCATTTTTAGGGACAAAGCCTGTATTGGCTGGGGATAATAATGTTTCTATTTCCGTAAAAACAGACAAACAGTACTATGAATCAGGAGAGCCCGTTAAAATAACTTTTATTATTAAAAATAACGGAGATTCTCCTGTAAGATTTACTTTTAATACCGCACAGATGTATGATTTCTCTATTGTTAATTATGGATGGGGGAAGTCCGTGTATAGATGGTCAAAGGGGAGGATGTTTGCGCAGGTAATTACACACCTTGAAATTCCTGCAAACGGAGAAAAAGTATTTGAGTTTGTTTGGGACCAAAAATCAAATACTGGAAACTCTGTTACGGTAGGAGTCTATATGGTGGATTTTTGGCTTAACGTTCAAGGAAAAACTATTCCTAAACCTGGATTTAACGGCCCTTATTTTGCATCCACGAAATTCGAGATTTCAAGTACTGCAGGGATGCCATTTCCTGATGTTGTAAACCCATACCAACAAGGATTTGTAAAGAAGCTTTATAATGCAGGACTTATAAAAGGGTTTCCTGACGGCACGTTCAAGCCGGATAATCATTTAACACGTGCGGAAGCTGTAACGTTGATTCTCAGGCTAATGCATATTGCTTCCTCAGGAACTTATAAACAAGATTTTACGGACGTGTCTATGAATTTTTGGGCATTTAAGTATATTGAAGAGGCGTATAAAAGAGGTATTGTAAAGGGAACAGGAAACAGTAAATTTTCCCCCAATAAGCCTATTATGCGTGGTGAGTTTACCGTTATGCTCGTAAGGGCACTAAAATTTCAATATGTAGAAAAATCAAATCCTTTTGCGGATATTTCTTCTACTTATTTTGGTTATAAAGAGATTATTACTGCTTACTACAAAGGCATTGTAATAGGTATTGAAAAGGATGGAAAAAGATATTTCTACCCTTATAGCGAAATAACGAGAGGGGATGCAGCGGTAGAGATGGGTAGAGCGCTTTATCAAGCTCAATCAAGTTCATTTTCTATATTAGAGGGTGTAGGTGAAAAGCCTTTTTCCGCGAAAGAAAACCCGGTAAATGTTGTACCGAACGTCCCTGAATATACTGCCAAGCTGAGCAATGTAAAGAACGCAGAAGATTATTCCTTTACTGAGGAACAGAAAAAATTTTTGGAAGAAAATGGCTTTTTTATAAAAAAATCAAATTATGATACATTTGAAAAATTCTATGAGAATAACTCAGGGAAACCGATATTTATATCTTTTGATACCTTTTTACAAGCGTATCATACGATTTTTGACCTTGCCTTACGTTACGACGAGGTAAATTATTTTAAAAATGACCTTGATGTGTTGGACAGAACTTTAATCTCATCTTGTTTAGGAGTACTTGAAAATTCACCCAAATCTCTTTACCCTGCAGTGTTGCGTGTTATAGAATACCTTTATGTTGGTGAAAAATTGCTAAACCCTGATTATAAGTTGCCGGATTTTATGGTTAACGAATTGAATGCACTTATGCTTGACGGAAAATTTGAAGAGCAGACAAAGGCAGAATTAGCATTGATAAATGCGCATAAAGGTTTTGCGGTTTCTCCTATTTTTGGTTACAAAGAAGATTATTCGCAGTATGTCCCAAGGGGACATTACACAAAAACCGAAGATTTAAAGCACTATTTTAAGGCGATGATGTGGTTTGGCAGGATGCGCTTCTTGCTGAAACCAGGAAAGAGCGAAGAGCTAATTGAGATGGGGCGTTCACAAGCGCAGTCAGCAATTATTCTTTCTCTGATACTTGGCTCCTCTGAAGATCTTGAAATGTTATACGATAAAATATATGAGCCTACTGTGTTCTTTGTAGGGAAATCAGATGATTTAAACTTCTATAACTACCTCCCCATTATCAAAGAAATTTTTGGTGGGACAGTTTCACCCAACGCGCTTGATGATACAGAAAAGATTGACAGTTTTATAGATAAAGCTTTAAAATTGCCTAATCCGAAAATTAGCACTACAGGCGAAACAGAAGTGAATATGTCTAAAGGCTTCAGGTTAATGGGGCAGCGATTTACTCCGGATGCGTATATATTGCAAAATCTTGTTTATCCTAATGCAGGATATAGAATGATGCCTAAGGCGCTGGATGTGTTTTTTGTGTTTGGAAATAAAACAGCAGGTGACATTCTTTTGAATATCTATGGTGAAAGCAAAAATAAGGCGTATGTTTCGCAGGCGCAGAATTTGCAGAAAGAATTTTCTGAATTTGCATTAAAGGATTGGCTTCAAAACCTATATTGGGGTTGGTTATCTATGCTTAAACAATATGCGCAGGGGAAACGGGGAGCAGGATATCCATTATTTATGAAAAACGAGAATTGGGCAAAAAAAGAGCTTGTTACCGCAGCTTCTTCTTATACCGAGCTTAAACACGATACGATTCTTTATGCTAAACAGAGCTATACGACAAAAACTACTATGCCTTTTTTAAAACCAGGGTATATAGAGCCAAATATAGAAGGATTCAACAGACTTCTCACCTTACTTAATATGACAGAATACGGGCTTTCAGAAAGAGGGCTTTTGCCGAAAGAGTTAAAAAATAAAATTGAATTTTTGAAATCTCTTACCGAACAAGCGCTTAAAATATCGGAAAAGGAACTTCAAAATGAGGAGCTTTCAAAAGAAGAT
>JALTHX010000138.1:0-9323 GCA_027076005.1 Caldisericaceae bacterium | reverse complement strand
ATTTTTTCCTTGCTGTGCTCCTCCTTTTCGTTCTATGTTCTTCATTGTTGCTATTTTTGCCTGCTATTCTCCTCCATTTTCTCCCTATTTCCTTCTCCAAGGGTATTGACTTATTATACTAAGTCTTTAAAGTTTAATTTAATATACAATTTATTTTAACACTCATTACACAAAAATCAAACACTATTTCCATATTTTTTAATTTCTCCCCAAATATTACCAAAATCAATGTATAAAAAACCTAATGTCGGTACTCTTCCGGAAAGAGAACCAGGATTAAAATAAAAAGCTCCATCAATATTTTTATTCATAGGTTTATGAGAATGTCCAAAGATGTAAGCATTAAGTTTCTTTTTAAAAGAGTTCTTCACTCTTTGCTCAATTTTGTTAGGCGAACCATTACCATGGTAGAGTCCTATTTTAAGCCCTTCGATTTTTATAATATACGTTTCAGGGAGTGACCGCTTCAAAGATAAATTATCCTTGTTTCCATAAACTGCGACAACTGGCACGTTAAAGCTTTTAAGATACTCTAAAGCTTCGTTGTTTGTAAAATCACCAGTTGCAAAGATAAGATTCACATTTTCTGCATATTCGGATAAATCCGGAATATTGATTATTCTATCCGGATAATGAATATCAGACACTACAAGTATTTTTATAATAAGTTTTTCCTCCTTTTCAGGTATGTGTACCGTAGCGCACAAGCCGGTATTACACCTATAAATTTTCCTTCCTCATCTACCACCGATAAAACATCAGTATGAAGATCTCTCATTTTTTTAAATACGTCCACAAAAGTTGCATAACAAGATATTGACATATCCAAAGGAATCATATTATCTCTAACTGTACATTTTTCAGGCTCAGTGATACCGGAGATATCAATGCATCTTATCAAACCAACAGGTTTTCTGTCTTGTGATAAAACAGGTACTTTTGCAATTTTGTATTTTGTTGCAACTCTTTTGACGGTCAGAACCGTGTTATTTTCAAATACAAACCCGGCATTCTTTACTAAAGCATCTTTTACTTGAATAAGACTTAGTAAATCCAATTCTCTGCGGCCATGAAACAGTATCCCTTTCCTAAAGAGAGGGTCAGTATACATCGTCCTTTGATAGAGAAAATTTACTATAAAGCTGCTCGTTACTGTTCCTAACATTAAGGGTAATATAACGGAATATGACCGTGTAAGCTCATAAGACATCACTATTACTGTTAATGTTGCTCCTGTAGTTCCGGACACTACTGCTGCCATTCCTATCAGAGCATAAGCCGCAGGGGGTGCAGTGATTGCAGGAAACAACGAATGTATAATAATGCCAAAAGCGCCTCCAGTTGCAGCACCTACAAACAAAGAAGGAGCTAGTATTCCTCCGGACCCACCTGAACCAAGCGTAAATGATGTAGCAATAATTTTTGCAAAAATTAGAACAAATATGATGATAAAGGGGAAATTTTTACTGGACAAAACATCGGAAATAAATGAATAACCCACGCCAAACAAAAAATACCTTCCATAAGACTTAAAAAGGATAAAACTAAGTATTCCTACAATTAGCCCACCTATTGCAGGTTTTATATATTTATTTATTTTAAGCTTATCAAAAAAAGTTTCTGTTTTGGACAGCGTATCTATAAAAATAATTGCTATAAACCCGGCTAAAATTCCCAATATGAAGTAGAAAATAAACTCCCAAGGAGAAACGAACTGGTACTGAGGAACTAAAAATGCAGGTCTTATGCCAAGAAAAATTCTTGCAATATATGTTGCAATAGTAGAAGAAACAATTAACGGTATAAAGTTCTGCACGCTTATACCGGGTATTATAAGTTCCACTGCAAACAACACACCCGCTATGGGTGCATTAAACGTTCCGGCTATTCCTCCCGCTGCGCCGGCTGCAACGAGCAAAATAGTATCTCCTGGGCTAAGTTTTAGTAACTGCCCCAAAGTAGAGCCAAAACTCGCACCAATTTGTACAATAGGACCTTCTCTTCCGGTCGAGCCGCCCGAGCCTATGTCAATCGCAGTAGCAAAGATTTTTATCAAAGAAACAATGGGCCTTATTCTTCCTTTATTCGTAAGAACCGACTCCATAACTTCCGGCACACCATGCCCTTTCGCTTCAGGTGCATATGTTTGTACCAAATAAGCTACTATGAAGCCTCCTATTACCGGGATTAATATAATAAATGGGCCAAACGGGGAGATAAACAGCTTATCAGAGTTATACAAAAATGAAAACTTACCGAAGAAGAACAAATTGTGAAATAAGGCAATAAGTAATCTGAAAAAAACAGCACCGAGTCCTGATATTATCCCAACTAAAACGGAATATCCGATTATTTTAACAAAATGATTTGTTTCTTCACTTCTTAATCTTTCAGGTATTTTTTTCATATCCGTTGCATTATAATCATTAAAAGAAATTAATAAAAATCTTCCTAAAAAACGGGGAGATAAACTCCCCGTTTCGTTCACTATACACTAAAGCTTAAAGCAAAATTTACGTAGATGCTCCGATTTCTTCTGCCTCTTTATCCAAACCCAATTCAAACAGTTTCATTTTTGTAGGCACTCCACCTTTAGACCACCCTCTTACAAGATAGTACTCATCTAACATACTTTGAAGTTCTTCTTCTTTTACGTAGTGCCCTTTGCTTAAGCCATTACTTATAGGATTATGCATAACGCGGTAGGGCAAATAATCGTCTTTTCGTGTTAAACCTTCTCTTGTATTAAATATCTTGTCAAGATTATATATCCTCTCTCCTGTTTCCATAAGCCAATCCACTCCGAAATTTTCACCGGTCACTGCCCGCATACCATCCAATAGGCCTTCAATCCAGAAGATGCTTCGCGAGAATTTACACATTCCAAGAGCGTCATAAACACTCATAAAATCTTCTCCAGTTTTTACCTCGTACCCCTTCCATTCAGCAGACAATCTGTCTATATTGGAAAGCTTCCAGAAACTTCCTGTAAGCTCTGGCGCATATATACCACCTGTAAGATGGCAAGCACCTCTTACAGAAACTGCCTCTGCAAGCGCCATACCCTTTAAACCCCTTATATCATAAGCTGGCGGCTCAAGCCCTTTAATTTCCATTGCAAATTCTTCAGAACCCTTTCCAAGTTTCTTAGCTGCGCGTTTTACCCCGTCAGCGAGTAATTCTCCAAGTTTTCCTTCTCTATTCACTAATTTTTGCATTGCTTGAATGGCCGCATCTTCGTTTCCAAACGTAAGTTCAATTCCATCTGTATCTTCTTTTGTAAGCAATCCCCTTTCATATGCTTCCATTGCCCAAGCAATAGTAACACCGGCAGAAATACCGTCAACTCCCGCACGGTCGCATATCTCGTTAAGCTTCGCAGTAGCTTCTATATTATCTATTCCCAAGTCACCACCGAGTGAATAGAGTAATTCATATTCCACTCCTTCTACACGCGTGCCCGCATATTTACCTTCTTTAATTAAAATAAATCTTCCACAAGGTTTTGTGCAGTTTGGGCAGGGATGAAGTTTTTCAGTATATTTAGGAGACCAATAATAGGGGTCAAGCGGAGACTTTCCATCTTTATGCTTATCAAAACTTTCTTCAAAATAACTCTCCTGCCAATTCTTTACAGGAAATACTCCTCTTTCCTTATTGATCCATTCATAAAATTCACCAGAACCATATCCCATATCTAATTTCTTAGCGTCTGAGGCATTGATCTTTTTATTCCAGTTTAGTATTGCCTCTTTAAGTGCGTTAGGGTCTGCATATTCAACATTTTTAGTACCTTTAATTGCGATAGCTTTTAGCTTTTTGCTTCCCATTACTGCTCCGCCACCTGCCCTTGCAGACTGTCTTTCCTCAAAATCTATATCTGCGATCCTTAATAATTTTTCGCCGGCTGGCCCGATTGCGGCTGTCCTAAATTCATTGCCTAAGTCCTTCCTTAAAATCTCTTGAGTTTCAATCGCATCTCTGCCCCAGAGGTGCGATGCATCCTTAATTACAAATTTATCGTCTTCAATTAAAAGATAAACCGGTTTGCTGCTTTTACCATTAATCACAACTGCGTCGTATCCGGCCTTTTTGAGTGCTACACCTAAATATGCACCGCTTACGCTTCTTCCAAATGCATTAGTTAAGGGGGATTTAAATGTAAGTGTAGTCTTAGAAGCAGTTGGTAATCCCGTACCCACAAGTAAACCAGGCGCAATAACAGCTACATTTTTCTCTGAAAGAGGGTCTATATTCGGTTCCGTATAATCAAGTAATAATCTTGATGCAAGCCCAAGGCCTCCAAGATACTTTAAAAATATACTTTCCAGTAATTCCTTTGCAGTTGCATTACCTGTTGTAAGGTTTACTTCCAGAAATCTTTTCCAAATTCCCTTCATCCTGCACCTCCTATTTTTCTATAAATTTCTTGAGAAGTTTTACAGCGTTTAAAACATCGTTTAAGTCAAGAGTTTCTCCTGGCGTATGTATGTATCTTGTGGAAATAGATAAGGCACCTGTTTCTACGCCTGATTTCGTAACCTGCATCGCATAAGCATCAGTTGTACCAGCAGTAATTACCTCAAGCTGATAGGGAATTTTTGATTTTTCAGCAGTTGCTATAAGATTATTTTTAACGGACTTTGAAGCAATCATTCCTCTGTCCATTACTTTAATTGCGGGGCCTTTTCCAAGTGAAAGAGAAAGCGCGGATGTTTCAGGCATATCACCTGCATCAGTCACGTCAATTGCTATCCCAAAGTCAGGCGTAATTTCATAGCTTGAAACCTTTGCACCCTTAACACCTATTTCTTCCTGAACGGTAAATACGCCATAAAAATCATATGCCAATTTCTTCTTATTAATCCCTTTTATAAGTTCTGCCAAAATATAGCAACCAATTCTGTCATCTAAGGCAGGGGCGGTAACACGGGATCTAAAGCTATAAAAAGAAGGTTTATATACGCCCTGGGTTCCTATATCCACAAGTTTTCTTGCTGTTCCTTTATCTTCTGCCCCAATATCAACAAATAAATTTTCCATCTTGGGTTCTTTTGCCTCCCATGGGGATTTTTTATCTTCATAATATACAAAACCTTCCACTCCATTTTCAAAAATAAGCTTTTGGCCTATAAGGAACGATTTTCTAATTCTCCCAACTTCTCCCAACCGAAGAAAACCATTTTTATCAACATCGGTTACCATAACTCCAATTTGGTCCAAATGCGCCGCAACCATTAATTTAGGTCCTTCTCCTTTAATATGCACAACAAGGTTCCCAAACTTATCTTCACTTATTCTGTCAGATACCTTGCCTAATTCTTGCGTAATAACCTTTTTCACAGCCTTCTCCTTAGAAGAGGGCCCAAAGGCAAAAACTAAATTTCTAAGAAAGTTTTCATTCATAGAGTACCTCCATTTTAGAGTATTTTAAGAAACTCTCCAATAAGCTTTAAAGTATTGTCATAATCTTCTATATTAAATAAAGATACGGGCGAATGTATATACCGGACAGGAACTGCAACGGTAAGAACTTTCACTCCTCTCTTGGAAAGCTGGATTCTATAAGAGTCAGTGCCTCCCGCTATTACCTGCTTAAATTGGTACGGAATTTTTTTTCTTTTCGCTACACTGATGAGCTTTTCTCTCAAATCATTGTCAGTAATCACACCACTATCTTTAATTGTGATTACCGGACCTTTCTTAATTTTCGTGCATTTAAGATGATCTTTTACTTCAGGCAAATCTGCAGATATCGTTCCCTCTATTGTAATCGAAATATCAGGAGTATATTTATATGTTCCTACCGCTGCTCCGCGCAAACCAATTTCTTCCTTAGTGGTGAAAAGCACCATTAATGGGAAATTATAATCTTTTTTTAATAATTCAGCAGCAATAGCACACCCAAGCCTGTCGTCAAATGCCTTGCCTATATAAACAGAGCGCGAAATTTTCTCAAACTTTGTCTTAAAAACAACCGGGGTGCTTAAAGGAACAATTTTCTCCGCTTCCTCTCTGTTCTTAGCGCCAATGTCTATATACAAATTCTTAGAAGGAACTGCCTTTTTTTCGTCCTCTTTACTTTGCAAATGAATTGCTTTTATTCCGATAACTCCAGGTATTTTACTTTTTCCAATTAATACACGCTTACCAGGAAGCACCCTGTCATCAATCCCTCCAACTTTTTTAAACCTGAGAAACCCATCGTCTTCTATATAGTCCACAATTAATCCCACTTCATCCATATGCGCATTTAATGCTACCATATGACCTTTTTTCTGAATATTTTTTAAAGCAATAAGGTTGCCCAATACATCAACCTCAACCTTATCCGCATATTCTCTAACCTCTCTCTTCAGAATATCTCTAACATCATGTTCATACCCGGATACACCGAATGCATTACTCAGCTTCTCTATAAGTTCAATGTTCGCCATACAAGGCCTCCATAAATTGTTCATCAAGATCCTCTATAAATAAAGTAAGAAGGTTTATGATTTTCTGCACATCTTCCATATCGATTACTTCTACCGGTGTATGCATATAGCGTTCCGCAACACTCACTACGACAGAAGGTATCCCTTTGCCAACTATTTGAATTTCCACCTGATCGGTCCCTGATGAAATATCAACCTCTTTTTGGATAGGGATATTATACTTTTTTGCAGTATCAACTATTTTCCTGAGAACTACACTGTCAATCCCAGGACCAAGAAAAACTACAGGGCCTTTACCCAGCTCAAAGGCATCTCTCTTGAAAACGTCGGGAGATGTCCCGTGCGTTACATCAATTGCAATTGCAAAATCCGGTTTCAAGTAGTACGTAGATGTAATTGCTCCAAGTCCGGTTACTTCTTCCTGAGAAGCAAAATGTCCAACTACGTTCACCACGGGCGTTTTTCTTTTTAAATTTCTCAACACTTCTACAATCACATAAACACCTACTCTATCGTCTATCGATTTATTAGAAATAAAATTTTGCAAATGCAAAAAGTCCGTAGTAAATGAAACTGTGTCTCCTATTCTCACAATTTTCTCGATATCTTCCTTGCTCATTCCACAATCCACAAACAATTTATCCATAGGAACTGCCTTTTTAATTTCTTCGGGTGTTTCCAAATGATAAGGTTTTAATCCTATAACCCCCTTTATTGTTTCTTTGCCATGTATAAATACTATAGCACCAGGTAAAATTTTTTTGTCGATAGAGCAAGAATGAATTCTCAAAAACCCTTCTTTTGTAACTCCTGTAACAAACGCCCCCACTTCATCGATATGTGCATCCAACATCAAAGTACATTTTCCAGGCGACCCTTTTTTTAAAGCATAAAAAGAGCCATTTTTCAAGGAGTTTGTCTTTTCCACAAAGCTTGAAAGCTTGCTCTCAAGAAGATGATGCAACTTTTCTTCTTCTCCACTAACAGCTGACATATCAGTAAGGCGCCTTAAAAGTGCTTCATCCATTGTCTCCCTCCTAAAGGTTTTTCTCAAAGAACTCATACATTTTTCCAAACACAAACGGTAAAAGAAGTGTTGTTGTAGTATGCATAGCTGGCAGCCACTCTATCGGGGGATTTCCCACCGCTTTTCTAAATTCAAGCACTACATTTTTAGGAATAACAGAATCAACAGATCCGTTAACCATAAAAATATTTCTGGGATAATTACGTTTAGCATAAGTGAGAGGATCTATCAAAAACCACTCTTCCCCATTCGGGGGATCTTTTACTTCTCCACTTTTCCACACTTCCTTTAAGTATTTATGAAAAATTTTGTTTGTTTCTTCAAATACTATTTGGGAAGATGCATTAACTCTTTTAAAATAGGCATTTTTTACATATCTCTTTTTCACACCGTTAGAAACAATATAGTGCAGCCCACCTCCGCCCGCAATCGGAACACCTGCATTGAAACGACTATCAACACCCATTAGTGTGTTCAAAACTAATGCACCTATGCTTATTCCAGCAATTCCTATTCTATTAATTTCCTTAAAGTTCAAAAAATCAGCGAGCACTCTGAGGTCAATTACTGACTGTCTATATGCTTCAAAATTTTGGTGAGGGTCATCTGTTAAAAATAATTCTCCTGAACTATAACCTTCCGGTGTTCGCTCCAGGTGGTAAGGAAGTGTGAATTCCACAGCGCAAAAGTTGTGCGCAACAAAATAAAGAGATAAAATCCTTTGCGTAAGGCGTGCTTTTTCAAAAAGATAATGAAGAAATATAACCACACGGTCACATTGCTTCTTTGGCTTATATACATATGAAACAACTGTATTATTCTCATCATAAACTGTTTTAACCGGACTTTGATACGATAACTTTAAAACAGTATATGCATTGTGTTCTTCAAGTGGGTCAACAACAAAAGAATCTCCTTCTGTTCCAAATTTATAATCAAAAACGTTTACACTCATTTACGCTGTATTTTTAGAACTCCATTTACTATAGCCGCCTTTATTATAGAAGTCCCGTGCAGCTCTTTTTCAATTTTTAGAACCTTAACGCCCTTTATTGGAACGTTCATAAATACAGCTCCGGAGTCAGGCCTTAAATGAGGGGAAGTATAAATAAGAGTCGAATCTCCGTAAATCTTTATAATTACATAATCGTCTTCGTCCGATGCAACAGAGCCATCCGTTGCACCTGCTATAAATGTAAAGGTACTGAACTCCTTATCCAAATCAAACTTAAAATATTCGTTCTGTGCACCACCAAATACTAAAGCATCTTTAAAAACTTTATCTTTAATTGTAGCAAATCTTACCCCAGACAAGGTTTCATTGTAAGAAGACCCTACATTTATAAATGTTCCGTCTTCCTGCTCTTCGAGCTTTTCCTGCATAAATGGAATCTCGGAGAGCTTGTAGTAGTTTTTTGTCGGACTGCCTAAAACAACAGCATTATCATCACTATCCCAACCTATCGGCACATTAAAGATTTTCGCCGCATCTTTTATAGACACATAAACATGGCCGTTAAATATAAAAGGCTCAAAAGCAGTTTTTACCTCACTGCTGTCCCGTATGATTTTTATATTTCTAAAAGAAACTTGTATTTCAGTATCCGTAAACGAGGCAAATGCTACTGTGCCAATAGATACAACTACCATTACAACAATTATCCACAAAATTAACTTTTTCATTAACACCACCCCATTTACATTCTATAACTTTTATTCAGAAATTCAAAATCTTGTATAAGTCCAATACATTTGAGACTTCAAATAGTATTTTATCATAAAATCCATAGGTGACAAATTATTGAGGCTTTGGTGAGACCTTTCAGTGTTATACCAGATGAGGTATTCTATGCTATGAG
>JALTHX010000137.1:0-3138 GCA_027076005.1 Caldisericaceae bacterium | reverse complement strand
TTGTTTGTTTTGCTATTACTCTTTCCTTTTATGTTTCTTTTTTCATATACATACCGGTAATCATCATTAAACATACTCTTTAACCTCCTGTATATGTGTTAGCTTTCATTTACTCTTTTGTCCAGTATATCACATTTACAAGAGTCTCATATGTTTCTGAACTTATGCAATATCCCCACTACATCACCCACCTGAAGGAAGGTATCTTGTGGGGAAAGAGGATAAAAAAATAAACTTTTGCAAAACGTCTTTTTATTGTTTTGTCTCTTCTTACAATCTTAATTTTATTCAGGAGAATGACTTAAATTATTACCCTAAAATGGTAAATATCGTTTTTTGGGAACGAATAAAGTCATATATAATGCACTTTCTTTGAAATTGTGTTTTAAATCCCCGTAGAAGGTGCGGAATGTATTTTGTAAATAATTTACCCTATCAAAACGCGCTACGTGTGTTTAAATGAGTTGTTTTAAAACCTGATAAATAAAAGGCTTTACCAATTTTTACTATTTTTCATACATTACCGTAAAAATTATGTTTCAATAAAGCCTTTGTTTATGTGGGTTTATTTTTAGCATTTTCTTGCAGCAAATGAACAATACTTATGATTTATTTTTTAGAAAACTCTAAATTGTATACTGATTTTTCTTGGTTTTATTCGTTAATCCGTGCCTTTAGCACGGCGTGAACACTATATCTATTGTTATCTTAATTGTGAAACGATTGTTTTTATCTTATTGTTTTTAAGGTTGCTAACAGTTTTTTCTGCTGTTTCTTCATCTTTTACAATGTAATAAAGTGCAGATCCGGAACCAGTTAGATGAAATTCTTTGCCAGTTAAATGTTTTATGTTATTTATAAAATAAGCAAACCTTTTGTCTATGTGCTTATACATTATTTCGAAATCGTTGTATAAAAAATCATTAATGTTTTTCTGTTGCCCCTGATTTAAATTATCAATAAACTTTTCAGTTTTGTTTTTTTCTCTGGAAATTCCAAACTTATCAAATAGTTTATAAGCTTTCTCTGTAGAAAATTTAAAATTAGGTAAAGCGATGATAACAAAATAGTTTTTAAATGGCGCGTAAATAGGTTCTATTCTTTCACCTATTCCGGTAACAAGCGCTGTTGTGCTTTTTGAAATAAAAAAGGGAACATCTGCGCCAATTTTATTGCCAAGTGCATAGAGATCCTCTAATGTTAGGGGTTTTTCATAGAGTTCATTAAGTAACATAAGCGTTATTGCTGCGTCACTGCTTCCTCCGCCAAGACCTGATTTCTCAGGAATATTTTTTTTGACTGTAATCTTTACATTTGTTCTTGTTTTAATTTTTTTCTCAAAGCAATTCAAAGCTTTATGTATAGTAGTATAATCGACAGGTATGGGCGGTTTAAAAATAATATCACTTTTATCACTTTTTTCAATCGCTACCGCGTCATGCAAAGATATCATCTGAAATACAGACTTTATATTGTGGTACCCGTCTTTCCTTTTTTCAATGATTTCTAATGTAAGGTTTATTTTGGCATATGCATTTTTTTTCATATTCTATTATAATAAAAACAATTAATTATTTTAATTTGCTTGAATTGGAGGTTTTAATGAAAGATAAAATAGAAAAAATTAAGGAAGAGTTTGCAAGAGAAGTTGGAGAACACCCTGATAAACTGTTGGAATTAGAAAAATATTTCCTTGGACGTAAAGGAAAGGTTGCGGCACTTTTTCAGGAAATGAAAAATATCCCCAAAGGTGAAAGGAAAGTAGTAGGGGCAGAAATAAATGCTTTAAAAAAATATATTGAGGAAACTTTAGCCGTGCTTATCGAGAGGCAACAGGATAAGATACGAATGGAAAAACTCATTAAAGATAGAATAGATATAACAGCTCCCGGCTTGCGCTTGCAAAATGGTGCATTACATATATTGAGCCAAACGATGCGTGAGGTGGAAAATATCTTTTTATCAATGGGCTTTGATGTGATGACTGGGCCTGAGATTGAGCAGGAACACTACAATTTTGAGGCTTTAAACATTCCTGAATTTCATCCGGCAAGGGATATGCAGGACACGTTTTATTTGCTGAATAAATTTCTTTTAAGAACCCAAACTTCTCCGATACAAATTCGTACTATGGAAAAGTATAAACCTCCGTTACGCATTATTGCAATAGGAAGATGTTATAGAAAAGATCCTCCTGACGCACATCACTTTCCAATTTTTCATCAGGTGGAGGGGCTCGTAGTGGATAAAAATATAAACTTTGCGAATTTGAAGGCAACTCTATCTACATTTACGAAAAGAATGTTTGGAGAAAATGTAGAAGTGCGTTTTAATCCTTCCTACTTTCCTTTTGTTGAACCCGGTGCTGAAACATCAATAAATTTTGGTGGTTGGCTTGAAATGGGTGGCTCGGGAATGGTACACCTCAATGTGCTAAAAAATGTAGGTATAGATCCTGAAGAATATCAAGGTTTTGCATTTGGATGGGGAATTGAACGTATTGCAATGGTAAAATATAATATTCCGGATATTCGTTTATTCTATAAAAATGACCTGAGATTCCTTAACCAATTTAAATAGGAGGGATGTAAAATGCTTATTTCAATGAGATTGCTTAAAGAAATAATACCTTTTGACTATACAGCCGATGAGCTTGCAAAAGAATTCTCTTTACTTGGACTGGAAGTAGAAGGGATAGAAAAAATCCAACATAAATTTAAAAATATTATTACTGCAAAAGTAAATGACCTTTCAATGGTGGAAGGGACAAAGCTTTTTAAGCTAAATGCCGTAACCGGCAGCGAAAAGTTCTCTGTTGTAACAAGAGCAACAAACTTGCATAATGGAGATGTGGTGCCTTTTGCTGTCCCGAACAGCATCCTTGCTAATGGAGCCAAAATTGTCCCCAGGGATTTCAAAGGCATTGTATCTAATGGCATGCTCTGTTCTTACAAAGAATTGGGTTTAGACGGGGATATTTTGAGCAGTGATGAAAAGGAAGGAATTTTTATCTTACCTGAGGATACACCTCTGGGAAGACCTGTGGAAGATATCTTGCCCATTGATGATGAATTTCTGGAATTTTCTCTGCTTCCCGATAGGGCAGATGCATTTTACTTTGTAGGTATTGCAAGATGG
>JALTHX010000136.1:0-3164 GCA_027076005.1 Caldisericaceae bacterium | reverse complement strand
AGGAGCAATAGGCACAGAATTTGCAACTTTCCTTTCTACTTTAGGCGTAAAGGTTACAATCGTAGAAATGATGCCACAGGTTGTTCCAACCCTTAAAGATAAAAAATTTGCAAGTATGATTCAGCGTCTTCTCGAAAAACGCGGAGTAAAAATTCTTACGGACACAAAAATTGAAAATATCAATATCGCAAAAGACGGAGAAGTCGTATCCACCCTCGGAAATGGAGAAGAAATTCATACGGAGAAAGTGCTCGTTTCAATTGGAAGAAAGCTTAACTCCGATGGGATAGGGTTAGAAAAACTTGGAATTAATAAAGAGCGTGCCAGAATTGTGGTAGATGAACATCTTAGAACAAATATTCCCAACATATACGCAATAGGGGATGTTGTTGGAGGCTTGCTCCTTGCGCACAAGGCGATGAAAGAAGGCGTAACTGCAGCTGAGATTATTGCGGGAATGGATAAGAAAATGGATTACAGGGTTGTACCGTGGGCAATATTCACAACACCGGAGATTGCATCGGTAGGGCTTACGGAAGAAGAGGCAAAAGAGCAAGGAATAAATGTAATAACCGGCGAATTCCCATTCACTGCAAATGGAAAAGCAGTATCAATGAATGCAACTGACGGAGAAGTAAAAATTGTTGCAAAAAAAGACACAAATGAAGTTATAGGAGCACAAATCGTAGGGCCAGAAGCATCAGTAATGATTGCCGAGCTCGCAATTGCGGTAGAGAAAAAACTTTCTTTAAGAGATGTTGCAGATACAATTCATACGCATCCAACGCTTCCTGAGGCAACGATGGGAGCTGCAAAAGATGCACTTGGAGAAGTAATACATATGGTAAGGAGATAAATGGTGGAAAAGAAGGAGCTTGAAGGAGTAGTCGCCGAAACTGAGAACAATACCGCGTATATATATTTAAGCAGTGAAAAAGCTGGCGAGCTTTCAGAGGCAAGTTTCGTGGAACTACCTGAAATCGGAAAAGAAGTAAAAGAAGGAGAGCAATTTGCCAACGTGGAAACAGCAAAATCCGTTGAAAGCCTCAAAAGCCCGGTTAGCGGAACAGTTACTGCTGTCGCTGAAGACCTTAAAAACACGCCAGCAAACATATCATCTAAAACATCCAAAGAGAATTTTATTATTCAGATAAAGATATAAGCCATAAGTTAGATTTTTTAGTATATAAACATAATGCCCGCAAAACACACGGGCATTATGAATTTACAGTTTAATTTTTTCACAGGATTATTGAGATCAGAAATCTTCTAAAGAACTACTCTAAAACTAAATAATTTACCGAAAAATTTTACAAAATTTCAAAGGCAAGCCCGTAGTTTATCCCGCTTTTCTCATATTCCTTTTCAGGAACGAACACCGTAGGAACTTTTATATTCTATCACCTTATTTACCAACATTATAATAAGAAAATTATATAAATAACTAACTTGTACGTAATAATAAATCCTTGACTACCGCTAAAAGATTGTATATATTATAATTAACTATTACAATAAAAGAGGGGGGAACTTATAAAATTATCTAAAGGAGGGGGAAAGTATGAAGATAATTATTGACACAAAGGACATAAAATGGATGCCGCACTCAATGGCAAAAGGTGTTTTTATCAAACCAATTGTAACAAAAAAAGAATTTGGCAATGAAAACCTTACAATTCTTTTAGTCAAAATTCCCGTGGGGGCCTCTGTTCCAAAACATACTCACGCCGAGAGCGAAGATACTCTTTATATTCTGGAAGGGCGTGCAGAGATGTTTGTTCAGAGTGTAGGAAATTTTGAGGTTGAAAAAGGGATGACAATACGAGTCCCTCGCGGCAGGGAACATATGCTTTTTAATGTTTCCGAAGATGTCCTGGTCTACGATGTCTTTACTCCTGCCGTAATTTAAAATTTTATTTCGTAGAGCAAGCGGAACCCTCCTGTCCATTAAAATTACTTTGCGCCTATAGGTACTTGATTAGATTAGTTATCTACAATTTTTAAAATTCTTAAGTTTTTCTATAAAGCGAAACTTATAGGCAGCATCCTGCGTTCATCCAAAATACACAATCCAGGTAATTCACCAATTTGCGCTATCTTTCTTATAACACCTATTCCCAACCCCCACCACCTGTTTATTTCATTGTACGGCAAATAAAAGTACAGCCAACATAAAAAATTATTTTCGTGCAATTAACAGCTCTGTACTTTTCTATCCAAAAACATTTAGGAGGTCTTTCTTTTTATATAAATTTTGATTTAAGTTCAAACGGATCTAACTTACAATATTTACAATGAATAAACTCATAAAATCGCCTTTTCTAAAGCAATAACCTTTATTTTATCCTCCAGTAAAACTGAATAAATAGGATATTTTTGAAATTTGTAATTTTCACAAAATTTGCTAAAATATACTTCAGGATGTTTTGTAAAAACTGTAACTATAATTTAAAAGCATAATAAAAGGGAGCAAAAATGGAAAGAGTAAAAATTATAACAAGTTCTACCTGTCAACTTCCTATAGAAACTATCAAGAAGTATGATATAAAAATTGTTCCACTTTACGTAAGGTTTGGCGATAAAATGTATGCAGAGCGCATAGATATAACTGATGATAAATTTTACAAAAGGATAAGAAAGGGGGAATTACCATATACGTCCGGGCCTTCTGTTGAAGATTTCATAAAGGTATATAAACCTCTTGTAGAAGAAGGATATTCAATCATTTCTCCTCTTATATCAGGTGGATTAAGCAGCACTATAAATGTTGCAGAAACTGCAAAAAAAATGATAGGTAGTTCGGATATCCATATTTTTGACTCACATTTTGATTCTTTGGGCTTAGGTTATCAAGTCCTGGAAATAGCAAAAGAGCTGTACGACGAAAAGAAAAGCAAGGAAGAAGTAATAAAAGAGCTCCCCTCAATAAGAAACAGGGTGAATCTCTTTATTATAGTAGGAGATTTACATTATCTTGCACGTATAGGAAGGCTTAGCGTAGCAAAGGCTTTAATTGGTTCCGCTATTAAGATGGTTCCGCTTCTTTATTTCAAAAATGGCGCTCCGGGTATGCTTGAGCAACCTCGAACAATGAAAAAGGCAAAGAGCAGGATGATTGAACTGACAAAGGAAATTGTAGCCAAAAAAGGGTTAAAATATTTAAC
>JALTHX010000135.1:0-3175 GCA_027076005.1 Caldisericaceae bacterium | reverse complement strand
CTTACCTTTTTTCTCTTTTCCAATAATCCTTACCGCTACTTTTTCGCCTACATCAACGAAAGTATGGACATCTTCTACAAATTCACTATCAAACTGTGATATATGTATCAGCCCAATACCACCTTCATCTAATTTTACAAAAGCGCCGTAAGGCATAATTCTTACTACAATTCCAATTTGTTCTTCTTTGCTCATACACCCCTATAATATTATTTATTTTTGAAAAAGATGCAAGAGTTTATAGAGCATTTTTTGAAAAAAGTTTCTACTTTCTTTTGCATTATTTATGTTTTCGCTGTTTTTAGGTTTGTTAAAATTGAAATAAATAACCGTTTCGCCTTTCTTTGCAAGCATTAAGTCTTCTCTTGCATGTTTTTCTATGAATGCATCAGTGGAAGCATTCTTTATCTGATAAGTAAGCCAGTTATTTTCGTCTTTTAACTGCTGAATTTGGTTTTCAAGGGCTTTTACTCTCTTGCTGTCCTCAATATAAGAATCGATATTAACAAATGCAAATACGCTTGCCTTTGCAAGAAGAGCGACAATAAGAATAAGAAAAATTAAGTGTTTCTCATTTTTCATATTTAAATAATATGTAAATTCAAAGTCCTGTCAATTCGCCCACTAATGAATAAAGGGCCGCATAATAAGGTATAAAGAAATATATCCTGCAGTAACTGCAGCAAGGGTAAACGGCACACCAATTTTGGCAAAGTCTCCAAAGCTTACGTAATGGCCCTTTTTCCTTAACAAACCTGTTGCAGCAATGTTTGTTGAAGCGCCAATGGGTGTTAGGTTTCCACCAAGAGTTGCACCAATCAGCAAACCAAACAGAAAAAGTTCCTGGGGAGCATGCAAAAAAACAGCCATACTGCCTACAATAGGAAGCATTGTAGCAACATATGGGACATTATCAATGAAAGCAGAAAAGAATACAGAGCCCCATACAATAATGGTGTAACCGATAAATATGCTGCCCCGGGACAGATTGGAGATAAAGCTTGCAATATCACCTACAATCCCCACGTTAACAAGCCCTTTTATTATAATAAACAGCCCTATAAGCAAAAGGATGGTTTCCCAATCCATTTCTTTAAAAACTTCTTTTACCATAAAAACCTTTTTCTTTAAAATTTCATATGCAACACCAATTGCAAGAAAAGCAACACAGATTAAACCATTGATATTTTTGTAGGGTAGGAAGGAAGCGACAATAAGTGCAGCAACCATCAATAAGGCAAGAACTCCCGGGAACCAATCTTTAACGACTGTGCGTTCTTTCAAGCGGATAGGCTGTTTTTTCCTTCTAAAGATGTACAACAAAATTAAGGCTGCGGCAAGTGCGCCTATCTCCGTAGGGACAGCAATACTGAGGTGATGGTTGTACCAAAAAAAATCAAGGAAATTCATATGTGCATATCCAGCAAGCAACATTGATGTAGGGTCGCCAACAAGCGTTGCAGCACCTTGCAAATTAGATGATACTGCAATAGAGATGATCGCAGGTATGGGAGATATTCCAATCCGCTCACATATAGAAAACGCAACAGGAGCAACTAAAAGAAGAGTGGAAACATTTTCTGCAAATGCTGAAATTATTCCCGCAAAAACTGCCAGGGCAAAAATTGCCATTTGGACATTCGGCATTTTATCAATAATTTTATCTCCGAGGAATGCAGGTATCCGTGAGTCAATGAGTATCGTGACAACACCCATTGTTCCAAAAAGAATCCCAAGGACATTCCAATTTACAGACGGGACAAAACTATGAAAAGGAACAACATTTACAATAATAAAAATTCCAGCAGCGACTAAAGCAATAAAGTGACGAATTTTTGGCTTAACAACTAAAAGTATATACGTTAACACAAAAACAACTGATACAAATAGTTTACTATTCATTAATAGAGGCTCTTTCGAGATTTTCCTGAGGCGGGAATAACGTCTTTAAAAGGATAGGAACTACAATAGCAGAAAGCACAACGTATGTAATCGTCACTGAGACAAGCTGTGAACCTATAAGCTGTGAGAAAATATTCTGTCCGTACGCAAAAGTTACAATAACGAGAGCTACTTCCATTTCCGGCATCATACCAACACCTACTCTTACTGCGTCTTTAGGCTTTAGACCGCTAAGGAACGAACCCAATCCGCAGCCAAGAAATTTGCCAGTAAGCGCAAGAGGTATCAACCAGAAGAATTTAACGTCAATTTGTGTAAACATCCTAAAATCAAAAAGAGTGCCTACCTTAACAAAGAACATCGGAACAAAAACGGCCCTTGCGATATAATTTAATGGCCTGTCAATTACCTTTTTCTCAGGTGTCATCCCAATTAAAAGGCCTGCAAAATATGCTCCTGTAATAGGCGCAAGCCCAACTTCTCTTGCAAGGACAGCTATAAGCAAACCAAAGCCGATTGCAAGCGAAATAATTGCATAAGGAGAATGCATTTTCTCGTGCGCAAATTTCATATATTTTTGAACCGGCCCTAATGCAAGCACAATTACAACAAAAGTAAATATTAAAAATCCCACTATAAGACCTGAAATAGTTTGAGTACCTAAAACAAATGTTAGCACAAGGATACCGATAATGTCATCAATTACAGCGGCTGTAATAATAGTTGTCCCTGCATTTGACCTTAATTGCTTTAAATCCATTAATGCCCTCACCGTAACACCAACGCTTGTTGCAGTAAAAATAGCGCCAACGACAAGTGCCTGCTTACCTTGAAAGTGCATAACTTTAATTGCAAATAAAGCGCCAAATATAAAAGGCAGAGTAACACCTAAGCTTGCAGTTGAAAGCCCCCTTTTACCACTCCTTTTTAAATCGCTTATATTTGTTTCCATTCCTGCAATAAAAAGAAGTAAGATGATGCCAAGATTTGCAAAAAGTTCAAATGCCTCTCCTGTAAGGTGAACTTTATATGTAAAAGTATGCCCAAGGTAAGTTAAGTTTATTGCAGGGATATAAGTCATTATTAGGGCAAACAAAATACCGGTAAACAACTCTCCGAGGACTGCCATCTGTTTGAGGCGTACCAATAATTCCCCAAAGAGTTTTGAAACAATCAGTGCAAGTGCGATATCAAGAATATCCATAATTCTTTACGAATTTCTATCTATCCAAGTAGCCACAAGTTCAAGAATATTTAAATCTCCAATCACATG
>JALTHX010000134.1:0-3199 GCA_027076005.1 Caldisericaceae bacterium | reverse complement strand
GGCAATCACGTATGTAGCAGATTTTGAAGTGCTCTATAAAGACGGAAGCAAGGAAATCATAGACGTGAAGGGTATGGAAACGGCAGTATTCAAACTTAAAAGAAAGCTGTTTGAGTTTAAATACCCGAAGTTAAGTTTAAAAATTGTCAGAAAAAGAGGAAGCAGGTTTTTTGAATAAATTTAAAAAGAAGTTATACTTTGTTAAGGAGGTATAAAAAATGAGTAAAGGTTTTTTATTTGAACATACACTAAAAAAAATTGACAATGGAGATTGGTTATTAATATCTAAAAATATTTCTGTTATAGGAGATAGCAATAAGGTAGCAGTTGAACATATTCCTGTATACGATGTTGCTGCTATCCGAAAACTTGATGTTAAAAAGAGAAGCTTGTTTTTATGCAAATTATTTGATTTATTAGATAAGGTTTTAGAAAAGGAAGGTGAAAAATGAGTAAGCTAATTGTGCATCTTGATGATAAAGAAGTATCAACTGATGCTTTTATCATAAATAATGAAAAAAGGAAAAGGGAAGTTGTAGGCAAATTGTGGAAACTCAAAAAGGAGTATTTAAATTCAAATTTTTTTGAGCCTGGTGGTATTTCTACTCCTGGATTATTTCCTCAAACTCCTCATTTTTATGATGTAGAAGGAATGGTATATAGAAGTAGAACAGACGTGAGAGTGTTTGTGTTTGAGGGGTTTGGGTTTCCATCTGAAGATATTACAATTACAGATTTGTTAATGCATTCTTGTAAAATAGAAAAAGATAATGGTGAAGTTTTAGAAGGTTCTATCATACAAATTGAATTCGATGGCGAAAAAATGATTTTAAATATTCAAGGTAAAGAGCAAGAGGAAGTTGCGTATTTTGAAAAATCAAAAAGAAAATAGTAGTAATAAATTCAAAGTTTACTAAATATTACAAAGCGGGATAAATTTCCCGCTTTTTTTATAAAAATCTTTTTATTCTCTCCCATAAATTAATAGTCTTAAAATCCCTTTAATATTCAAGCGTCTTTGCTGTTTTATTTGAAACAGGAAGATTTCATTTCCTTGAATATCGTTGAGTGTTTATCAATGTTTTCTATTATTGAGGTATGATGAGGACTATAAAGGGAAGCGTGCGTAGGGATGCACTGCGTAGCGGGACATCCCGAGGGCTACAGGACATAAAAAAATATGGGGCAAGCCTGTTAAAATTGCAAAATCATCTTACTCCCTTTCATTCAATACGGCAGAGAGTCCTTTCCTCCCTCTCTGCCTCTCTTTGAGGCGAAACAATGAGAAAAGTGAGCAAAGAGAAGATTGTTGAGTATGCAAAAGAGCTTTATTTAACGCCTAACAAGGCAGGCTCACATAAGTATTCTCTGCAAAATGTATGTAATGAAATTTTACGAAAATTTAACAAGAGTTTAACAAAACCTACTATTTTAAATTGGGCTCATAAATACGGCTGGGATAAGCTTTGGGAGCAGGCAGTAAAAGAAGGAATTACGGAAGCACTTGGCAATGGGCAGACAGAAGAAGACAAGACAAAAGAGGAACAGTTCAAAGAAGCAATAGCAAAAAGAAAGAGAGATGACTTTTTAATCTCTACAAGCCTAAAAAAGCTTGGCTATCAGTTTATCAAAGAGCACGGTTTTAATTCAGTAAAGGAAGCACTTGATGCAATCAATACAGGAATGAAGTACACGCAGGACCTCACGGAAGAGAAAGAAGAAGGGAACGTTATCAAAATTGTTGTTGCTTCTGATAAAGGGAAGGAACTTACAGAAAAGATTATAAGGGGCGATAAATAGTGGAAATGGTAACCACTTCTGTTTATGAGAAAAATGCGGAAGCTTACCTCACAAAAAGGCGTGCGTTGAATGAGGGTGGTACATACTCGAGTAAAACTTACTCAATTTTGCAGCTTTTGATTCTTATTGCACAGCACGCAAAAAAGAAACTCTTAATCTCGGTTGTCAGTGAATCGCTTCCTCATTTGCGTAAGGGTGCTATAAGGGACTTTTTCAATATCCTTGACGAGAGCCAGGACAACAACCTGAGGTGGAACAAAACAGCGCACACGTACAAATTCGGAAAAGGAGTTATCGAGTTCTTTGGAGCGAATGAATCAGATAAGGTAAGAGGGCCCAGAAGGGATATTTTATTTTTAAATGAAGCAAACAACATTCCCTGGGAAACAGCAAGAGGGCTTGATATAAGGACAAAAAAGTTTACTTTTGCAGACTGGAACCCTGTTAGTTCGTTTTGGGCTCACGATTACTGGGTAGAAGAACCCGAGAATATGTATATCCACAGCACGTATAAGGATGCTCTTGCTGTTATCCCTCCGGAAGTTATCGCAAATATAGAATCAAACAAAGATAAGGATCCGAACTGGTGGAACGTGTACGGGCTCGGCAAGCTCGGAAAGATAGAGGGGCTCGTATATCCTTTATTCGGCATTGTAAAGGTTCTTCCAGAAGGAGATTATTTTTATGGGCTTGACTTCGGATACTCAAATGACCCAACGGTATTGGTTAAAAATGTAATTATTGGCGACGCTATCTACTCAAAAGAATTGATTTATCAGACAGGACTTACAAATCAGAATATAGGACATAGGATGGAAGAGCTTGGAGTTAAAAAAGATTATGATGAGATATTTGCAGATTCGGCAGAACCAAAATCAATAGATGAAATTTCTTTAATGGGGTTCAATATTAAAGGGGTTGGAAAAGGGCCTGGCAGTGTTGAATTCAGGCATCAGAAGATGAGGCAGTACAAACAGTTCTGGACTGAAGATTCTCTTAACTGTATAAAAGAACAGCGTAATTTTAGGTATATAGAGGACAAGAACGGAAAGCTGACAGACAAAACAACTCATACTTGGAGCCACGGTATGGATGCAAGAGATTATGCATTAATCGGAAAATTAGAAAGTTCTGAAGTAATTGCAGCGGTATTGGGGGGTTCGTGATGGCATTTCACTTATTCAAAAGAAGAGTAAAGCAAAATGATACTGTTTCAAATATTGCTATGGTGCCAGAGGGTTGGTTCACTATAGCTGGTATTTCAGATAATAGTATAAAAACATTTGAAAAATCTACGTGGTTTTTTACCTGCGTGAGAATAAAAGCAGAGACGGCCGCACAAGTGCCATTGAAGATTTATGATGCAAAAGGGGAAGAGGTTCAAAAAGTAGAGAAGTAT
>JALTHX010000133.1:0-9483 GCA_027076005.1 Caldisericaceae bacterium | reverse complement strand
AGATGCAAATCCTGATATTGGTGATAGCTCTATTATGGAAACGGCAGGACTTGGTGGATTTGCAATAGGTGCAGCTCCTGCAATTGTGCAATTTGTTGGTGGTACACCACAAGACGGTTTAAATAAAACTCTTTCTATGTATGAGATTACTGTTGGAGAAAATAATATTTATCAGGTTCCGTATCTTAATTTTAGAGGAACTCCAACAGGTATAGATATAAGAAAAGTTGTTGAGAAAAACATCCCTCCGTTCATTGATACGGGTATTGCCCATAAAAAACCTGGAATTGGACAAGTAGGTGCTGGCCTTGTTGATGCACCGATGGATGTATTTAAAAAAGCAGTAATTACTTTCGCAAAAAAATATTCTTAGAGGAGGAAACAAATTATGACAAATGAAGAATTCATTAAATTAGTTAACAAATCAGCAAGGATGTATGATTTAACCCAGCCGTTAAGCATTCATACTCCACCGTGGCCAAGCTATATGCCGTTAGGGCTTCAGTATTTCAAGCGTATTGCCGGCGCACATATGGGTAAAGGTGCAAATGGACAGATTATAACATCAAGCAACCACGTTGGAACACATATGGATGGGGAGATTCATTTCTTTAGTTCAGGCAGGCCGATTGGTAAAGTGCCTCTAAATGAGTGGGTAGGCCCTGGCGTGGTAGTAGATATTTCCGACGAAGTAGGGGATTATGACCTCTATACTCCTGAAATGCTTATGAAAAAAGCTGAAATCCGTGAAGGCGATATTCTTATTATTAATACTGGCTACCATAAGTATGCGTGGGATCAGCCAGAATCTGATGAACTGCGTTATATGGTAAAACATCCTGGCCCAAGTGCTGACTTTGCAGATTGGGCGCTTAAAATGAAAATTAAATGGATTGGGGTAGATTGTGGAAGTGCAGATCACCCAATGAATACTATTCTTAGGGATTGGCATCCCGGACTCTTTAAAGAAGCTGACAAAAAGCTCAGAGAAAAGTACGGAAAGAGCTGGGATGAAATGTTCCCGCCGGAAATTTATTATCAAATTATGCATTTAAAACTATTCCCAAAAAGATTAGTTCATGCGGAGAATCTTGGAGGAGAAATTGACGAACTCAGCAACAAGAGAGCTTACATTGGTGCATTTATTGTAAAAGGCATCGAAATGGAATCAGCGTGGGCAAGAATTGTTGCATGGGATATGCCAGAAGAGAAATAGGAGGAGTTTATGAACAATTTTGACTATGTAAAACCTGCAACGTTAGATGAAGCAGTTTCGCTGTATAAAAGGTACGGAGAAAAAGCAAAGCTGCTTCTTGGTGGGACAGATCTCATTGTCCTTATGGATGCAGGTGCAGTGGCTCCAGATATTTTAATCGATTTGAAAGGAATAGAGGAGCTAAAGAAACTCGAGCTTGATGAAAATTTTTTACACATAGGTGCGCGAGTTACTTTCAATGAGCTTATAGATAGTCCTATCATAAAAGAGAAATTTCCTCTTCTCTGGGAAACGTCAAGAACTATTGCCTCAACAGGCGTAAGAAACAAGGCAACTTTAGTGGGAAATATTTGTAGTGCGGTTCCTTCTGCCGATACTGCACCTGCACTTCTTGTATGTGATGCAATTGTTGTAACGGCAGGGGAAAGTGGTGGTAGAGAAATACCTATTACTGAGTTCTTTACGGGTCCAAGAAGAACAGTGCTGAAATCTGGTGAGATTGTAAAAGAAGTTAAAATTTCCTACGGAAGTAAAAAATTCGGTGGGTCATATATAAAACTCGGCCGATACGACGGTGAGGATCTTGCACAAGCTGGAGTGGCCACTCTTGTTTCTGAGGATAAAGATTATAAAGTTGCCTTTTGTGCTGTTGCAGCTAAGCCTGTTAGGGCAACGGAAGCCGAAAACTATTTAAAAGGCAAGGAGCTCACGGATGAAGTTTTGGAAGAAGCTGCTAAGCTTGCCGTAAAAGCGATTTCTCCGATTTCTGATATTCGAGCAAGCAAAGAGTACAGACTGTATGTAAGTGGTGTTATTTTTAAAAGATCGTTAAAGACATCCCTTGCGCGTATGAATGGAAACGGGCCTGCGTATGGCGAAAGGCTTGTTTAGGAGGATGACTATGAGAAGAGAAATTAATTTTACTTTAAATGGGGGCTCTGTAAAAATAGATGTAATGCCAAATGAGAAATTATTAGATGTTTTGCGAGATAGGCTTGGCATAAAAAGCCCGAAACACGGCTGTGGTAGGGGAGAGTGCGGCGCTTGTACAGTATTGTTAAACGGTAAAAGTATAAGGAGCTGCATAACTCTTGCGATAGAAGTGGACGGACAAGAAATTACTACGCTAGAAGGTATTGAGAAAAATAATATGACCGATTTACAAAAATCCTTTCTCAGCCATAATGCTTTTCAGTGCGGTTTCTGTGCCTCTGGAATGACAATGACTGCAACTGAATTGCTTACTAAGAATCCTAACCCTGATGAAGAAGAAGTCAGAGAAGCTATTGCTGGAAACCTTTGCAGATGCACGGGATATAAGAATATTGTAGAAGCTATTCTCGATGTTTCTAAGGAAAAGTAGGAGGGGATTGGATATGAAAAAAGAACTAAAATATGTAGGCACGAGAGCGGTACGTTTAGATGGGCTTGAAAAGGTAACCGGTGCTGCAAAGTATGTAGATGATTTGGAATTTGGTCCGGGTATGCTTTATGTTTCTGTTTTAGAAAGCCCATATGCTCATGCAATGATAAAAAGTATTGATACGGCAGAAGCTGAAAAAATGCCTGGGGTAAAGGCTGTTCTTTCAGGAAAAGATTTCCCTGAGAAATTTGGCCTTTATCTAAAAGATAATTCTATTTTCCCTGCTGATAGAGTTCGCTACATAGGGGAACAGGTAGCTGCAGTTGTTGCTGAAACTCCTAAGCAAGGGGAAGCGGCCGTAAAAAAGATAAAAGTTGAATATGAACCTCTCCCTGTTATTCAAGATCCGCGTGAAGCGATTAAACCCGGGGCACCTCTTGTTCATCCAGACCTTGGCAAATATGAAGTAGTTCCTTGGCTTTACCCACAACCCGGAACAAACATTGGGCATGTGAGAAAAATCAGAAAAGGTGACATAGAAAAAGCTTTTGAAGAAGCAAGCTTTATTTTGGAAGACTGGTATCATGTACCTCACGTAGTGCATGCCCCTATTGAAACTCATATTTCCGTTTCCCTTTATTCTTATGATGGAAGGCTTACTATGTGGAACTCTACACAGTCGCCACACACTCAGAGAAATATTATTGCTAATGCACTAAAAATTCCGCACAAAAATGTAAGAGTTGTTGCTCCGTATGTTGGCGGCGGGTTCGGCGGTAAAGCCGGAATTAATATGGAAGTAATTGCTGCAGTCGCTGCAATGAAAGTTCCAGGCCACCCTGTGAAGCTTCGCTGGACGAGAAAGCAGGAATTTGAAAATAGTTCTCAAAGGCAAGAGCTCTATGCGCATATCAAAATGGGTGTGAATAAAGAAGGCAAAATTATTGCCTTAAAACATCAGCTTTATTGGGATGTTGGCGCATCAGCTGAATATGGTTCGAATGTTGTGAACGCAACTGGTTTCTCGGCAACTGGCCCATATTACATACCCAATGTGTACATAGATTCATTTGCAATCTATACAAATAGGCCTCCTTGTGGAGCTTACAGGGGCTTTGGTTATTCAGAGTTCCACTTTGGCATAGAAAGCCATATGGATAGGATTGCTAAGGCAATAGGAATGGATCCCGTTGAGTTTAGAAAGAAAAACGCAATAAAACGTGGAGAACCTGTTGCTTATGGTGTAGAAATGAACCCTACTGGCATTCAGGAGTGTATTGATAAAGTGGCTGAGAAAATTGAATGGGGCAAGGAAGATAAATCTCCGGATCCGAACAAGATTAGAGCAAAAGGCTTTGCATCAGTGTGGAAAGCGCCTGCAATGCCACCAAATGAATCTTCTGCTGCATTCATTAAATTCAGTGAAGACGGAAGTATTAATATTCTTGTTTCCGGAATGGAATTAGGGCAAGGTTTCCTTACTGCTATGGCAAAGATTGCTGCCGAGGAGCTTCAGCTTCCACTTGAAAAAATAAGAGTAGAGCTTCCTGATACAGATAGAAATCCATATGAATGGCAAACTGTTGCAAGCCATGTTACTTGGAGTTGCGGTAATGCAGTGATGCGTGCAGCAATTGACGCACGTAACGAAATTTTAAAGACTGTATCCAGAGCATATCATATAGAAAAAGCAAGTCTTTATCTTGAAGATGGAAAAGTAAAATGTTTCACTGACCCGGATTTTGAGCTTCCATTTGAGAAGTTTGTAATCAATGGCATAGAAATGCCTGATGGAACCTTTAGAGGTGGCCCAATTATGGGGCATGGAATGTTTATGCCTGAATTTACTTCTGCTAAGGTAAACCCCGAAACAGGGCTTGGTGGACATCCGAACGTGCATTATACCACAGGCGCGGGAGCGGTTGAAATTGAAATTGATAAAGAAACAGGAAGGATTCGTGTCCTTAAGATGGCAGAAGCATTTGATGCAGGAAAGGCAATTAACCCTGACCTTGTAGAAGGGCAGATTATTGGTGGATTTGTCCAGGGTTTAGGTACAGCGCTTTGGGAAGAAGTAAAATTTGATAAAAACGGTAAAATTTTGAATCCCAACTTCACCGATTACAAAATTCCAACGGCACTTGATGTACCGCGTGATATGAACCCAATTATCGTAGAGGTACCTCAACCTGATGGGCCGTTTGGAGCAAGGGGTATTGCCGAGCATACAATGATTCCTGTTATGCCGGCTGTGGCAAACGCTGTGGAAAATGCACTGGGAATAAGAATAAAAGAAGTGCCTATTACTCCCGAAAAGATCTTAAACGCTTTAAGGGAAAAAGAGCAGAATAAGCAATAATTTTGGTATAATAATCTGGGGGGCAAGGACTTTTGTTAGTCCTTGCCTTACTAAAGAGAAAGGGGGTGGAAAAGTAAAGTAAAAGACCAGAAAAGGATTTTAAAAAACTAAATTCAAAAGGAGGTTTTTAGTATGGCAGACGAAGAATACGGGACGTTTAAACAAAGAGTAGTACCATGGCCAATTGACAGTTCACCACCATGGGGGTTCTCAATCCTTGCTGGAATGCAGCACGTTTTTACTCTGTTCGGTGCAACAACTCTTGTTCCCATCCTTTTTGGAAATGCGATGGGTATGACTGATGAACAGAAAGGTTTATTTATTGCGACAGTTTATATGGTGATGGGCCTTGCAACGTTACTCCATGTTGATAAGAGAATCGGTAGTGGACTTCCCATCGTTCAGGGCTCTTCATTCTCATTCATTCCACCTTTAATGGCTGTATTTGCCAGTGTAAAGAAACAAGGCGGCGGTGTACCGCAAATGATGCAGGCAATGGGTGGTGCACTTTTCTATGGTGGTATTGTAGAACTTGTTGTAGGTTATTCAGGACTTATCGGTCTTCTGAAGAGAGTGCTTACTCCTGTTGCTATCGGCCCAACCATTATGCTTATCGGTTTCGGCCTTGCCGGAGTTGCGGTAAATAATGCAGCCACAAATTGGTTCCTTTCTCTTCTCGTCGTTACATTAATTTTCACATTCTCATTAATTGCAAAGAATAAACGTTTGAACGCTTTTTCAGTCCTTATTTCTGTTGTAACTGTTTATCTTGTTGCATTGTTTGGAACAGCAGTCGGATGGTATCCTGTAGGTAATCCTGCTTATGTAAACTTAAGTGCAGTAGCGAAAGCTCCTTGGATTGTTTGGCCGACGGTGTATAGGTACGGATTTGCTGCAACAATGAAGTTTAATGTGTTTGCCTTTACGGGTATACTTGCAGCGTATACTGCATCAATGATTGAGTCAGTTGGCGATTACTACAGTGTTTGTTATGCATCAGGTGCCCCTGAACCATCAGAGCATGTGATCAACTGGGGAATTGGTTCTGAAGGACTTGGCTGTATCATTTCCGGTATGATGGGTGGTGTAGGTAGCACGAGTTACACAGAGAACATCGGAGTTATCGCACTTACCGGGATTGCATCCAATCGTGTTATTCGGACTGGAGCAGTTGTACTTATCATTATGGGATTCTTCTGGAAATTTGGAACGCTTGTCGCAACAATTCCTACTCCGGTTATCGGCGGTGCCTACATTGCACTGTTTGGTATCATTGGTGGCTTAGGAATTCAGATTCTTTCTCGTACAGACCTTTCGTCAATGAGAAATATTATGATTATTGCGTTTGCATTCCTTATGGGTCTTGGACTTCCTGGCTGGTCGCAGTCACATCCTCTTTCATTCCCTCATATACAGTGGCTTGCTGATGTTCTAAACGGAATTCTCGGAACAGGTATGGCAGTTGGTGGCCTTTCCGCAGCAATTCTCGACAACATCATTCCTGGCACGGACGCAGAAAGAGGTTTGAAGATAAAGGCTGTTAACCATCCTAGGTAATTATTAGAAGTTAGCAATTTTGTTTAAAAAGAGGGGCGATATCGCCCCTCTTTTTAAAGTTGCACAAACAATTGTTTTATGATATAATTTTCACAAATAATCAGACGGAGGTTAATATTGTGAAGAGAGCTTTACCAGTTTTAATTATAGTTTTAGTAGTTTGCTTAATTTTTCCTTTCAATAGTTTAAAAGCGGACAGTAGAATATTGTCTGTAAACACACTTCCATATGCCATTACCATGGTTTATTCTTCTGGTAATCTGCTTTTTGTGGGAACTGAAAATGGTTTTTTTGTGTCTACTGACTCAGGCAAAAATTTTACCGAGAGAGACAGGGGATTAGGAGATATTCATATAACAGGTACTGTCTACGTGGATGGAAAAATATTCCTTGGGACAGGCGAAGCGGGGCTTTATATATCAAATGATTTAGGTAAAACCTGGGTTTCACAGATGGACAAACTAAACTGCCCTACAATTTCTTCAATTTCTACGGAAAATAATATTATTTACGTTACGTCTCTATGCACTGGTTTTCATTTTACCGTTGATTTTGGAAAAACCTGGGAAGATAGGAACGGAGGGCTTCCTACTCTTAGGACTATTGCTTTTGTTAAAACTCCTTCAGGACGGTGTTTTTTAGGAACTGACCAATTTGGGCTTTTTTATTCGGACACATTAGGGAAAACATGCACTTGGGACAAGTTTTTTTCGCCATATACGATAACTTCAATTTCTTATATAAATTCTACCCTGGTAATAGGAACAAACGAAGGAATTTTTGTGGGTGACATTAAAACAGATAATTTTAAGAAACTTAATTTTATTGGTGGGTCTCCTTATATATTATCCGTTGTGCATCTTCAAAAAAGTATCCTTGTTGCTGTTCAGGGATTTGGACTTTTTGCCTCAACAAACGGTAAAGATTTTTATAATTTTGACAGCAATGTATTTTCCGATATTAGCACTTTGTTTTACTCATCAGAAAACATCCTCTATATTGGAACAAAAGACGGGAATATCTATAAAATAGATTTATCTGTTCCTTTTCTTGTTTCCCCTAATAAGGTTAACTTAGGGAGCGTTTCAAAAGGAAACAAACTTAGTGGAAATATAGAAATCATTAATATAGGGAGTGGAAAGCTTGGCGGGGATATAAAATCTCCTTATTTTATTAATTTTGATAAACAAAAATTTGATAGTTCCGGGATTTTTAATTTTACGGTTGGCACCTCCACTCTAAATGAAGGTAATTATACCGAGGTTATTAGTATAGAGTCAAACGGGGGAAGTGCAAAGATTTATGTTGCTTTTTCTGTGGAGAAGCCATCTGCAGTTGTAGTAAAATTAAAAATAGGTTCGCACACAGCACTTATCAATGGAAAGGAAATATACCTGGATGCGCCTCCGTTTATTGTGGCAAGTGCGGGAAGAACAGTTGTCCCTGTAAGATTCATATCCGAAGCATTTGGCGCAAAAGTAGATTGGGACCCCAATGCGAGAAAAGTTACGATTAAAAAGAATCCTACTGAAAACCATCCTCCTCTCTTGTTAGAACTATGGATTGGGAAGAAAACTGTTCGTGTAAATCTTAAAGATGAAACAATTGATGTGTCTCCATTAATAATCCCTCCTGGTAGGACAATGGTGCCTTTGCGATTTATTGCGGAAACCCTTGGAAGCGATGTGAGCTGGGATGGTGTTAAAAGAGAAATAACTATAATTTATACTCCATAAGCAACTTAACGTTTTCGTTTGTGCTACAAATATTTTTATCACTTATATAATAAATTGAATTTATCTTAATTTTTCGGTAAAGTTTGGATTATATTTTTCTTTGATTTCAAATCTTAGAAGTTTTGCCGTTTTTTGTTCTACTCTATAAAAATTAACTTTTTCTCGCAATGTCACAATAATTTTGCTGACTTAAAATTTATATTAAAGTTTTGCTTGCAAGATTCTGATGGGGTTTTATGGTGATTAATCGGCTTAGTTATTCGTGTAACTTTCATCATAGCTGCTAAAGCATAGCTCTATTTTTATTGTTGCTTGGATAGATTTTAATAATATGAAAGAATAATGCTGCCCCGATGTCGGGGCAGCAGGTAGTGATTCAGTTAATGAAACTAAATAAAATTGTTACTATTTTGATAAAGGGCCTGCACTGGCTACATCTGCTGAAACTCTGTCCTTGAACCTTTCGAAGTTTTTTTGAAAGCCTGCTGCCAATCTTTTTGCAAACTTATCATATTCACTTTTATCTATCCACGTCTCTTGGGGGTATAGAATCTTTTTAGGTATGTCAGTTTGTGGTATTTCTTCCGGTACAAAAAAGCCGAAATACGGTTCTTTTACAAATTTTACATTGTTCAGCCTTTCATCCAGGGCAGCTGCAATCATCTCTCTAGTATAATGCAGTTTTATTCGTGTGCCCGTACCATAAGGTCCACCTGTCCATCCTGTATTAATTAAGAAAACATTTACATTGTGTTTAACTATTCTTTCTCCGAGCATTTCTGCATATTCTGCCGGATGTCGCATCATAAAAGGAGCACCAAAGCAGGCGGAGAAGGTAGGGATTGGCTCTACAACCCCCGTTTCTGTGCCAGCAACTTTTGCCGTATATCCGCTAATAAAGTAGTACATTGCTTCTTCTTTCGTGAGTTTTGCGATAGGGGGTAAGACGCCGAATGCGTCTGCAGATAAGAAGAATATTGTAGATGGAATAGGGCCTGTTGCATCTAATTTTGCCCTGGGTATGAATTCCAACGGTATTGCAGCGCGGGTGTTTTCCGTGTATTTTTTGTCGTCGAAATCAGGGGAACGGTCCTCCTTTATTACTACATTTTCAAGCAACGTTCCGTATTTAATCCCTTGGTAGATTTCCGGATCTCTTTCAGGCGTTATTCCAATTACTTTTGCATAGCAGCCTCCTTCTATATTGAAAATTCCTTTGTCAGTCCATCCGTGTTCGTCGTCGCCGATAAGG
>JALTHX010000132.1:1495-3205 GCA_027076005.1 Caldisericaceae bacterium | reverse complement strand
GCCGGCACAAGGGCACATTACGAGGTTACCATAACATATCAGAACGAGACGACCGGAAACGAGAGCACCGTTAAACTCGAACCGGTGCACTTTGAGGTCGCAGGGTCTCTGACACCGCCTGCGGATAACGGCACACCGTTCCCCGGACTTTCCGCGATGCTTGCGGCTATCGTGATTTCGGCATTGGTGTGGAGGAAGGTCAGGCGTGATTAGAAAGCTCATACCCGTATTATTTATCGTAATCTTGCTGTCGGGGAGCGTTCGGGCCCTTGATAAGGCCCCTGATTTCCAGATAAAGGATGTGAACAGCGGAAACGAATACCATATATCCGATTTCAGAGGTTCTGTCATTCTAATAGACTTTATGACGCTTAGTTGTACAGGCTGCGAACATCTGGAAAAAAAGCTTAGAAATATATGGCCGGATTACAACGGAAGTGTGGACTTCATAACCATAGATATAGATTCAGAAACACCTTCTTTGACAAAAGAAATGATTGAGTCGGAATTAAAGTCTAGGAATATTCCATGGATAGTGGGTTATGTCGGCATTGGGGTCGGAAACACATATGGCATTAAGGAAACCCCAACTCTTATAATCCTCGATAAAGAGGGCTATCAGGTAAAGAAAATGGAATCCGACGTTCCAGAGGACGATATAAGAAACGCTCTGGATTCTGCGATTCAGGGAAGATTGCAAAGGTCTGAAATAGCGACTATCAGCATATATTCCATGGCGGCATTAATGGGTTTAGCTTCCTTTTTTTCTCCATGTGCCTTTCCAATGCTTCCCGGATACATGGCATACTACTTTGGAATAGGTAAGGAAGAGGACAATAGATACAAAAAAGCGGCCATAGGTGGCATATCTGCAGGAATGGGAATAATCGTAATTTACCTCACAGTCGGCATCTTTCTCTTCTATCTCGGAATGGCCGCCTTAAAATTCGTACCGAAGATAGGGATCATGGTGGGCATCTTATTGATAATTTTTGGAGTGCTCATGTTCACACCGATACAATATGACCGCCTATTCTCGCCCTTCAAAAGCATTGGAGAAGGCAAGAAAGAAGGCTCATTCACTTTGAAACTTTTTCTCTATGGGATTGGGTATGGCGCAGCTGCTGCAGGATGCACAGCCCCCCTCTTCTTTGGAGTTGTCTTTGGTTCTATCATGGCAGGTTCGCTGACAGAAGGAATGATATCCCTTGTGATATATTCTGGAGTGGCAGGAGGCCTTATGCTCCTCGTGACCGTGGGAATGGCGGCTGCGGAGACAAAAATGATAGAATTCCTCAAGCGCAACACGGAGAGGATAAAGACAGGGAGCGCTCTCATACTGATAATCGTTGGAGCATATCTTATATGGTATCATCTATGAGGCGGCATGGACGAGATAGTTTACAGGCCGATAGGCATCATCCATTCTCCCTTCAAGGAGCCTAAAGGAGTCCCGATACAGCCGTCCGGAGGCAGGGATGTGGAGGGGTATGTTGAGGTGTTCCCTGAGTATGCAGAGGGTCTGAAGGACCTCGAAGGATTCTCGCATATAATTCTGATAGTCCATCTGCACCTCTCGAAGGGGTATTCCCTGAGAGTGATTCCTTACATGGACGATGAGTTCAGAGGGGTTTTCGCAACACGTGCGCCTAAAAGGCCGAACCCCATAGGGATGTCCGTGGTGCGTCTGGTGAAAATCGAGGACAACAT
>JALTHX010000132.1:0-1485 GCA_027076005.1 Caldisericaceae bacterium | reverse complement strand
GGATAGGATACTCCGAATAAAGGGCATCGACGTGGTGGACGGCACTCCCCTGCTGGACATAAAGCCGTATGTGCCCGAGTTCGGCGTGAAGGGTGCGGAGAATGTGAGGATCGGATGGCTTGAAAGGAGGGTGCACAGGCTGGAAGAGACGAGGGACGATGGGAGGTTTGTGAAAAGTGATTTCCTAGAAACGCATTGATCTTTCTTCAGCGAGATTGGGGAGTTTGCTTGATGGTAGGCGGGTATGCGAAGTCTGCGGGATGAGGTACAACGGGGACAGATGTACGCTTGTTAAGTGAGTGCGTTAGCACTGAGCAATCCGAAGGGTTGCGAAGAGCCGGGTCAAAAGGCAATTTATAAGAGTCATCGCTTCTAATCATTTGCTGTACCTTCCTTTTGTTTATCTCCTTTTTTCATATTAGATATTCCTTTTTGAATCTCCTCTAACCGAACATCGATCATTTTAATCGTTTTATATATATCATAATTAATATAATCTATCTTATCTTTTTTAAACTCCTCAAAATCAAAACCACTAAAGAATCTTCCTCGGATAAAACCATTTATCCATCTTTCTGCCCATTCTATATATGCTAAAGGGGGGCGTAGATAAGCTTTCAATTTAAACTTTGCCTCGATTGATACATGAAATGTAATTCTCCAGAGTTTACCTAAATCCTTCATAAGTTCCTGTTGAAAATATGGACGAATGTATACACCCTCAAATATTGGAGCAGGGCCGGACACCCTACTTTGAATCCACCCTAAAGATGTACATCGTGCGGTCAAGTATATTTCGCAATATTTTCCAATAAAACCAATCTTGAATGTGTTTGGATCTGAGATTAATCCTTTAATGGGGGCCGGACACCAATATTTAATAACAATATCTTTAGGTAATCTAAATTCTAATTGAGACATACCCATATCCACAATATCTTTCGGTTTTAATGACCTAAAAAGGGATATAAATGAGTTCTTTTCTAATTGGTGTGGTAAATTAGATACAGTTTTGTCAGGTAATAGTCCTTTTTTATCAAAACTGTATATCTCTTTACTTAAATTTAATATTATAAGGTACTCAAGGAGCTCAGTAAGAATGTGTTTCTTTGTTATATAGGGTGCTATTCCTTCTTTGATTCTTTTTTCTGCGATATCCGGATGTGTCTCCTTAAATCGTTCAAAGGCTTGCCATGCCATTTTTTGAGGATAATAACCATCAAATGGGTCGTCTATTACGAAGCCATCTTTTCTATTATAAATTATCGGTATGACTATCTCTCTAGTAATACGTGAATACGGTGCAAAAGCATACCAATAATACATGGCATATGATATCATAATCAACGTGATGATTGCAATAATAATGATAAGTATCAGTTCAAAAGTAAATGCAACCCCAAACATATAGTGGTTTACTAAGATATTTGCTAGAATACCCATTAGAAACGCAAAAATTATCGCACCTACAAGCACAAATAATAA
>JALTHX010000131.1:0-3210 GCA_027076005.1 Caldisericaceae bacterium | reverse complement strand
CTAAATGGATAGATGATAACAACCATAATGTTAAGCCTATTATAAAGAACGGGAGGACTATGCTTCCTTTAAGATTTGTTGCTGAAGCATTAGGCTGTGCAGTTGATTGGGATGCTGCAACACGAACAATAACGATAACGTATCCTGCATCATAAACAAAAATGTCCTACTGGTACCAGGTACCAAGCGGACATTTTAAAAGGCGGGCATTTCAGCCCGCCTTTTTATGTTTCTTTCTTGCCCGTATAGATACGCCTGCCCAAAAAGGAAATATACCTGCTCCATTCATCGCTTGTATTATTTGCTGCCTCAAGGAAGCTTTCTACTTTGCTATCCAACAAATCGGAATAGGCAAGGGCTGCTGCCTCTACCGTCTGAGGAAGTTTCGGGGAGCCAAATTCGTATTCCCCGTGATGAGAAATAATAAGGTGCAAAAGGGAAAGGGCAAGTTCTTTTGGAAAATCAGTGATTTTTTCAATTCTTTTCTCTAAGAATGCAGTTCCAATGGCGATATGCCCGATAAGTTTTCCTTCATTTGTTTGTTGAAATGCGCCTGAAAATTCATACTCTTTGATTTTTCCTATATCGTGAAGCAGCGCACCGCTTAAAAGCAGATCCCTGTCTATTTCAGGATAAAGCTCTGACACTTTTTCACATATTCGCGCAACATTTAACGTATGTTCAAGAAGCCCTCCCACGTATGCATGGTGCACATTAACACTTGCAGGCGCATTCATCATCCCTTTTTTAATCTCTCCGTCGCCGAAAATATTCTTCAGTAATGCTTTTAAGTAACTGTTATCCAAAGAATTTACCATATTCAAGAGTTCACTAAACATTTGTTTCCTGTCTTTATCCGTTACCGGCAAAAAGTCAGACGCATCAAATTCACCGTCTTTGCACCGCCTTATTGAATCGATATGTATTTCAAGAACGCCTTTATATGTAGATGTTGTGCCTTCCACAAATACAACATCCCCTTTATCAAACAGGGAATACTTATTCTCGGCATCGTTCCAGATTTTGCCGGAGATACGCCCAGTTTTGTCGGCAAGCTTTACAGTAATGTATACTCTGCCTGTCTTTGCCTTTTCTTTCGTTTTTTCCGCAACGACAAACTGGCTTTTTATACTTTTTCCTGTTTCCAGTTCCTTAATAAATGTCTTTTTCATATACGCCTCACAAGTACTGTTGAAATTGCTGCAATGCCTTCCTCGCGCCCAACAAATCCCATACCCTCATTCGTTTTTGCTTTTACGGAAACATTGCGTGCCGGAATTTCAACAACTTTTGCAATGTTCTTTTCCATTAACTCCGTATAATCTGCAATTTTCGGGCGTTCGAGTATAACAACCGAATCAATGTTATTAACAATGTATCCTTCACTTTTTACTTTTTCATAAGCATTTTTTAAGAGCTCCATACTATTTGCATCTTTAAAACGGGGGACGCTGTCAGGAAACATCTTGCCAATATCACCTAAGTGCACCGCACCTAACAAGGCATCAATTACAGAATGTGCAAGAGCATCTGCATCAGAATGCCCAATTAAACCTTTCTCGAAAGGAATTAAAACACCTCCAAGAATTAATTTTCTATCTGCCGCAAACTTGTGCGAATCAAATCCGATACCTATTTTCCATTCCATTTTCCAATTATACCTTCTAAAATAATTAAATCAAACGGCGTGGTGATCTTTATATTTTCTTCCATACCATTAACCACTTTTATTCTGCCACCCATCTTTTCTATCAGCATTGCTTCATCAGTGATACTGCCATTCAAAGAAAGTCCATCATACGCTTTAAGCAGCTGCTCTCTTCTAAAGAATTGCGGCGTTTGCACAAGAACAAGGCTTTCCCTGCTCAGTGTAGTTTTCACAAACCCGTCTTCTACCTGTTTAATTGTGGGTTTTACTTTCAAAACCGGAATTACGGCATCAGTTTCTTTCATCCCATCTGCGATGCGCCTTAACAAGTTATCCGTAATAAACGGGCGTGCAGCATCGTGAACCATAACAAATGGCAACTTTGCCTGCATTACACCGTTTTTCACACTCTCCGCACGAGTATCTCCACCCAAAACAAACTTTACCTTTTCATCACTAATAAGTTTTCTTGCCTTTTTAATATTTTCGCTATTTAGGACAACAATTATTTCTTTCACATTAGGGAAAGACAAAAACACATTAAGGGAATAGAGTATTGCTTCTTTGCCCCGGATTTTAATAAAAGATTTATCTATACCGCCGAGTCTTTTTCCTTTTCCTGCTGCAACGAGTACAACGGAAATCTCCATTTAAAAAAGCACTTCCTTTGCTTCTTCTATGTTTTTAACAAAAAATAAGTTCACGCCTTTTTGCTCAATTTTACCTTTGAAAAATGCAGGCAGCACGAAGTTTTCAAAACCAATTCTTTTTCCTTGCTTTATTTTTCTTTCAGCCCCCACAGTGGGCCTTACCTCCCCACCAAGCCCAAGTTCCCCAAACACCACGGTTTTTTCCATAGCAGGCTTTTCGAACAGGGAAGACATTATAGAAACTGCAACGGCAAGGTCAGAAGAGCGTTCGGAAAGTTTCAGCCCTCCGACACTGTTTAAATATAAATCATAACCCCCAAGTTTAAGACGCATTTTCTTTTCAAGTATTGCGGCAATCAAAAGAAGCCTATTGTAATCCATACCATTTGCAACCCTGCGGGGAATAGGGAAATAGGTAGGCGTAGCAAGCGCCTGCACCTCTATAAAAATGGGGAGCGTCCCTTCTACGATTGCAGTAATGGTAGAGCCTATCGGCAAACTTCCTCCTTCGGATATGAAGGCAAGTGACGGATTTTTTACTTCTACAAGCCCCTTCTCCCGCATTTCAAATATCCCCGCTTCATTTGTCGTGCCGAAACGGTTTTTTACGCTGCGGAAAAGCCTCATCACATCCATCCGTTCCCCTTCTATATAAAAAACGCCATCTACTATATGCTCAACAGTTTTCGGGCCGGCAATGCCGCCCTTCTTTGTTACATGCCCGACAAGTATAATCGGAATATCGTACTGCTTTGCAATCTCAGTGGCAATGCGCGTGCATTCCCTGACCTGAGAAACAGAACCTGGGGCACCGGGGGCAAACTTTGTTTGCATTGTTTGCACAGAATCGATAATGGCAAGGCCGGGTTTTTCCGAAAGAACGGTAGCCTTTATCTTTTCCATATCTTGCTC
>JALTHX010000130.1:0-3212 GCA_027076005.1 Caldisericaceae bacterium | reverse complement strand
AAAGCATATTTTAACTAAAATATATATAGCACAAAGATGAAAGGAGAAACTTTATGAGCGTATTTAGGGCAATTATTTTAGGAACAATTCAGGGAGCAACCGAGTTTTTGCCTGTGAGCAGTTCAGGAAACCTTGTTATTTACCCTGCTATGTTTAAATGGGGTACACCTACGCTTTCATTTGTTATGGCTCTGCATATGGGTACGTTTTTTGCCGTATTCTTATATTATATTAAGGATGTGTGGAGGCTTATTCTTGCATTTTTTAATACTTTCAAAAAGCACAAAACTTCTGAAGAAAAAGCTTACGTACGGTTATTCTGGATGCTTTTTGTAGCGCTTATTCCTGCAGGAGTTGTAGGGGTTTTATATGCAGATAAAATAGGCAAAGTTTTTTCTGAACCGCATATTGTATCCATTTTCTTGTTTATTACAGCAACAATTCTTATTCTTTCCAGCATTGATTTTAGAAAACAGTGGGATAAAATTGAGGATGTTCGTTTGAAGCACGCACTATCTATTGGGTTCTTGCAGATTGCTGCTCTTTTCCCCGGTATTTCTCGTTCAGGTTCTACTATAGCAGGTGGTGTTTTTTCTGGGTTAAATAGAGAAGATGCGGCACGGTTTTCATTCTTGCTTTCTATTCCCACAATTGGCGGAGCTGGGATTCTTGAAATGGGAAGTGCACTAAACGCTTCTATTTCCGGAGCTTCTCATGCTGCTATTTTCGCAGGTTTTATTGCTTCATTTGTTGTAGGATTCCTTTCCATTGGGTTTTTCTTTACAGTAATTAAAAAGACGAAATTTTACTATTTTGCAATTTACTGTATTATTTTAGGGATACTTGGTTTGATTTTTGCATAACGAATAGGAGGAAGATGTGATTAAAAAAATTATTTTTCCTTATGATTTTTCTGTATTTAGCAAAGCAGCAATTTCATACATAAAGGATTTTGCAAAACTTGGCGCAAAGGGAGTGATTATTGTAACTGTACTCGAGTATGAAGAGCTTTTTACTCATGTAATGTTTAAAGAAATAGAAATTCAGCGCTTTAAGGAAAAAACAATACAAAGGGTTGAGGATGTTAAAAAAGATTTGGAGAAATCAGGTTTTTATGTTTCTATTGTTGTAGATTTTGGTATTCCTTCAAAAGTGATTATGCGTACTGCGCTTAGCGAAAAAGCCGATCTCATAGTAATGGGTTCACGTGGGAGCAGCGTTCTTTCAAGTATGTTCCTTGGGTCAACAGCAGAAAATGTTTTAAAACGCTCAACAATACCCGTTATGGTAATTCCATCAAAAGCGTGAGTTTTGCAAAATTTGTAGAAAAGATTCTCATTCCTGATTTTTCAAACAAATTTTTCCACATAGAAAGTAAAGACTTTACTCTTCCGGTTTTAAAATCGCCAGGGCTTTATTTACATATTCCGTTTTGTAACTCTCTCTGCCCTTATTGTCCATACGATAGAATTTTATACAATAAAACATTAGCATATGAATACGTAGAGGCATTAAAAAAAGAAATTGAAATGAAAGCATCCATTATAGGAAACGTCAAGATTCCCTCTCTATATATAGGAGGGGGTACTCCCACGACGATTATCGAAAAACTTCCTGATTTAATTGAAACTTTTAGGGATAGCTTTGAATTCGGTGGAAATATTTTTATAGAAACAAATCCTCATGATATTACCGACGAAAATATGCGTATCCTTAAAGATATTGGCGTTTCTATGATAAGTATCGGGGTGCAGTCTTTTCACAATAAGCTTTTGAAACTTATCGGTAGGAATTACGATGAGAAAGTTGCGCGTGAATCCGTTAGAATTGCTAAAAAGTATTTTGATAGCATTAATGTGGATTTAATGTTCGCGCTTCCCGGCCAAAAGGAAGAAGATTTTTATTTCGATTTGAGCGAAGCAGTAAAAACGGGTGTCAGTCAAATTACTGCCTATCCCCTTTTTACGTTTCCGTATTCGTCAGGAGGAAGGTTTTTGAAGCTTAAAAATGTAAAGTTACCAGATTTCTTTACAAGAAAAAGAATGTTTGAACTTATGCATGATTATCTCCTGCAAAAAGAGTTTTACCCAGTTTCTGTGTGGGGGTTTAAGAGGGGGCATTCCCTGGAATTCTCTTCTGTAACAAGAACTGAGTATATAGGCTTTGGCGTAAGTGCAGCGACAAAGGTTAAAAATGCTTTTTATATGAATACATTTTCAGTGCCGCACTATATTGAGAAGGTTTCGAATGGTGAATTTGCAGAAGTAGTAAAAATGAATTATACGAATCTTATGGATGACTATTATTATCTTTATTGGAAGCTATACGAAACACGTATTCCAGTAAAGGAATTCTTAATAAGGTTTTCGTCCGGGGCAGGAAGAAAGGGATATATTCTTTTAAAACTATTATTTCTCACAGGAATGGTCAGGCGGGGCGAAAATCAATACATACTAACAAAAAGGGGTATGTTCTATATTCACCTTATGCAAAATCATTTCTCTATGAATTATATTAGCAAGGTGTGGTCAAAAATGCTTCTGAATGAAGAACCTCAAGAAATACTTCTTTAAATTTCCGCTATAAGGCTTACTTCCATAGCTGCTCCTGCAGGAAGTGTGCTTACTCCTATGGCGAGCCGTGAATGCTTGCCTTTGTCTCCGAATACTTTTACAAAGGTATCAGAAACAGTATTCATTACTTTTGATTGTTCGGTAAAGTCATTTGTAGAGTTAATAAACCCCTGCAAGCGTATAATTTGCTTTACTCTGTCCAGGTCTTTTATGGCATTCTTTAGATTTGCTATTAGTTGTAGTGCACACAGTTCCGCAATTTCTTTTCCAGTTTCTACGGTAAGTTCATTTCCGAATCTTCCTTTTATGATTTTACCGTTCTTAATTGGGATAACACCAGAAAGGTAAATAAAGCTTCCTGCTTTTACTGCTGTAACATAGTTTCCGATGCTTTTGGACGGTGAGGGCAAAATAATTCTCATTTTTTCCATTCTCTCTTCAATTTTCATACATATCGCCTCCTGCATATATTCTATCACAAAACAGCGCAATTTATTCAATCATTTGTGAATCAAAAGGACTTGACAATACTCTATAAATTTGTATATTGTGTTGGAGTGGGGCTATAGCTCAGCTGGGAGAGCGCCTCCTTGGCGTGGAGGAGGTCAGGGGTTCAAATCCCCTTAGCTCCACCAAATT
>JALTHX010000129.1:0-9585 GCA_027076005.1 Caldisericaceae bacterium | reverse complement strand
CTTGCCTCAGATTTTATAATAAAGGTAAGCGGGCTGCTGGACAACGTAATCGGTATGCCACTAATGGTTCTGAGGAAAATGCTTATAGAGATTGAGAGGTGAAAAATGGGATTATTTTTAAGCAAGGAATTAGCAATTGATTTAGGGACAGCAAATACAGTTGTTTATATGAGGAATAAAGGGATAGTCCTGAGAGAACCAACTGTAATTGCAGTAAATTCACGGGGCAAAATTATTGCAGTAGGAAACAATGCAAAGTATATGTCAGGAAAAACGCCTTTTGAGATTAAAGTAATAAGGCCTTTGAGAGATGGGGTTATAGCAGATTTTGATGTTGCAAAAAAAATGTTGGATTATTTCCTTACAAAATCAGGGGCAAAAAGAGGTATTTTCAGGCCCAGGGTTCTGATTGGCGTACCATCAGGTATTACTCAAGTAGAAAAAAAAGCTGTTATAGAAGCAGCCATTCTGGCAGGAGCGAAACAGGCATTGGTAATAGACGAGCCAATGGCAGCAGCTGTAGGAACAGGACTTCCCATAGAAGAGGCACGTGGCTCAATGATTGTAGATATTGGCGGAGGAACAACCGAAGTTGCAGTAATCTCCCTTAGAGGCGTTGTAGTAGTAAAGTCTATTAGAGTTGCAGGAGACGAAATTAACGAGATTATAATAAGCTACTTGCGAAGGCAATACAACCTACTTGTAGGCGAAACAACGGCAGAACAAATTAAAATAAAGATAGGAAATGCATACCCACTTGAAAAAGAGGAAAAAATGGAAGTTAGAGGAAGAGACTTAATCGACGGACTTCCCAAATCTGTGCAAATAACCTCAGAAGAAGCAAGGAAAGCTCTTCAGCCTGTAATTCAAGAAATTCTGGATACAATAAAGTCCACACTGGAAATTACTCCCCCTGAGCTATCAGCTGATATAATGGACAGGGGAATAATGCTATCCGGGGGAGGAGCACTTCTAAGAAATCTGGACAAATTTATCACGCAGAGAACAGGAATCTTGGTGAATATCGCGGATGACCCTCTTTCAGCAGTTGCACTTGGAGCAGGAAAGGTATTAGAGAAAATTGACCTCTTTAAAGATACTCTGTTTTCTTAAACCTTGAAACAAGACAAAAACATAAGAGCACTTATTGCTTTTTTTATCGTTTTGTTAATTATCTTTATAGCAGGAATAGCAGGAAAAGGCGTTACTCTGTATGATGTCACGAATGTATTGTTATTTACTCCTGTTCGTAAGATTGGATTCGCAATGTACCGGGCAAGTACCTCTGTCAAAAATAAACGGGCATACTTTCTTAGCAAAGAAAACCTTTTAAAAGAAAATGAAAGCCTTAAAAGTGAGAACAAAATTCTTGAAGAGAGAATAAAACTTATACAGTCCGTATCCAATGAAAATATACGGCTCAAAGAAATTCTCCATATAGAAGAAAACAGAAAAGTAGAAGCAACGGTTGCAAATGTTATTGGGAGAACAGAAGCACCGTTCAAGTTTATCATAATTGATAAAGGAAGCAGAAATGGAATAAAAACAGGAGATCCTGTCACAGAAACAGATGGAGAAGAAATGTTTCTCGTCGGCATAGTTTACAACGTTAGCACGAATACTTCAAAGGTACTGATGTTAACCGACCCTCTGTTTTTTGTATCAGTGAAGGATAGGAACAGCGGGGAAATCGGTATTGCCCAGGGAAATGTTACAAACATTAAAATTCCATTTAAGGTATTAGAGCCAAAAGTATTTAAAAATGACACAATAACAACAACATCCATAAGCTCCATATTTCCCCAAGGAATAATCGTAGGAAGCGTTAATAAGATTATTAAAAATAGCAGCGTAGAAACGACTGTAACGGTAACTCCATCCGTAGATTTCGATCACTTATTCGAAGTGATGGTGATAAGCAGCAGATGAGAAAAAATATAGCAATTATTCTTATTATACTTCTTTCAGCTATAATTATTGATATTTCTATTGCATCAAAGTTTGGAGTATATCTCACGGTACTCTGTATAGCATTTGTTATGGTGAAATTTCCCATAAAGGAAGAAATCTTAATATCAACGTTAACGGGTATCTTTATGGATATTTTTTTCAGTGCTTACGTCGGCCCAATAGCCATTGCTTTCTTTTTAATCTCTTTAGCGGCACTAATTATACGCTCGCACTACAAGGTAGAAGATTTTACTTTGTTCTACGGTCTTATAACTTTAGCACTTGCTTTAATGTTTTTGAGAATGCATTTTGTGGGGTTCACAAAAAGTTTAATTGCTACTGCAATCCTTGGAACACCCGTATACTTTTTGCTAAATACTATTTTCAAAAATAAAAAAATGCCCGAGATGCTATGACAGAAAAAACTAAAATTAAATTCCTTTATATAATAATCATCATAATATTCTCAGTTCTTGTCCTACGGATATTTTACCTTCAAGTAATCAAAGGCAAATACTACAAAGATATCTCGATTTATAAAAGTGTAAGGATTTTACAAATCCCCACAGTCCGGGGAAAGATCCTCGATAGAAATGGCGTGGTGTTAGCAGAGGATATCCCTTCCTACAAGCTCGAAATAGTAAAAGAGGACATTTCAAACGAAGATTACGAATTTAATTTTGTTTCAAAAGTAACGGGAATAAAAGTAGAAGAGATTAAAAAAAAGATGGATAGTTCCAAAGTTCCACCGTTTGAACCGGTAGTGATAAAAAAAGACTTGTCAATGAAAGAGGTTGTACAGATCAAGGAACAGAGTTTTAATTTACCGGGAATAAACGTAGTACTTGGTACGAAGAGATTCTACCCACAAGGAAAAATAGGAGAAAATTATTTGGGGTTTGTAGGGCTTGTAACGGAGGATGATTTAAAAAATGACAATTTTTACAGCTACAATGACATAATCGGGAAACAGGGAATAGAGAAAGAATATGAAAAATATCTTAGAGGGGAAAAAGGAAAAGAGGAAGTACAAATAGGCCCTTCGGGAAGAATAATGAAAGTAATATCAAAAAAGGACCCTATTCCCGGAAATAATGTTTATCTTACTGTAGATATTCGCCTACAAAAAAAACTTGAAGAAATTGTGGGAAACAAAAGAGGAGTTTCTATCGCAATGAACCCGCAGAATGGAGAAATTCTTGCAATGGTATCACACCCATCCTTTAACCCAAATGATTTAGTAAATGGTATAAGCGAAAAGGATTACAACAAGTTGTTATCCATAAATGCGTTTTTTAACAGGGCAATGCAGGGTGCATACCCATCAGGCTCCACATTTAAGCCGATAACGCTCATCTCAGCACTTACGGAACATACAATCAGTAAAAACACCGTTATTTACTGCAGAAACTCTATAAAGATAGGAGATATTATATTCAGAGATTGGATTTACCCTGCAGCATTCGGATACCAGAACCCTGTTCAAGCACTGGCAAATTCAAGCGATGTATTTTTTTATACAATCGGGACAAAAACAGGAATAACAGCAATAGATAAATATGCAAAGGACTTGGGTTTGGGAGAAAAAACTGGCGTAGATATACCTTCGGAAAGCAGCGGACTGCTTCCTACCCCCCAGTGGAAAAAAGAAACATTCAACGAAGATTGGTATTTAGGAGACACCGCCAATCTATCCATAGGGCAGGGATATTTGTTAGTAACTCCTTTGCAAATGGCCACTCTTTACAGTGGAATTGCTGAGAATGGGACAGAATACACTCCACACTTTCTTTTGAAAATTGTATCAGATTCTGGTAAAATAGTTAAAGAATACAAAAATACGATAAGGCTTAAGGTAAATGTTCCAGTTGATGAAATGAAAACTGTTAAGGACGGAATGGAACTACTTGCAAATAAGCCTGGTATGAGTATTATGAAAATAGGAGGGAAAAAAGTGTGTGCAAAAACAGGAACAGCAGAAGTTGGAAAAGATGCAGTCGATCACTGGCTGATAGCATTTTCTGGCAGAGAAAACCCCGAAATTTTAGGATTATTTTTCTTTGACCATTCGGATTTTTCTTCAAGCCATGCACTTGCCCCACTTATGGCAAATCTATTTAAAGAATACTATAATTTAAAGTAAATACAGGAGGCAAAATGAACAATCCGGCAATTTTTAAAGGCACAGATAATGGAATTGTTGTTTTATTGGACCCAGAAAAGCATTTTAGTGAAATCCTGATCTACCTAAACAGAGTATTGGAAGAAAGAAAAGTTTTCTTCTCAGGTGCAAACTTGATAGTAGAGCCAAATGGGCTTAGCTTAAGCAGTTATGAAATAAATGAATTATCAGAACTCTTTAAAAAATTTGGTATATCCTTCTCCATAAAAGGAGTGGGGGCAATATCTCAAAAAGAAGTTATTCCGTTAGGGCAAAAAAATGAAGATGAGAATAAAACAATTGTTATTTCTCATACGCTACGCGCCGGACAAGTAATAAACTTTGACGGAAATGTTGTTGTGCTAGGAGACATAAATGAAGGGGCAGAAGTAACCGTAGGCGGCAGTGCGTATATATTTGGAATGGTTAGGGGAATTATAAATGCAGGGGAGAGTGTAGTTTCACTTGGATTCAAGCCCCTAAGGATGATTATAGGAAAGACAGTGTTTGACAACAATTTATCAGGGAAAACATACAGAAAACCACGTATAGCAAAAGTTGAAAACGGAAAAATAACAATAAAAGTGCTTGGCGAAAGAAAATCGATAAGGAGGTAATATTATGGGTAGAGTAGTAGTCATAACGTCCGGAAAAGGTGGAGTTGGAAAGACAACTGTTACGGCAAATGTCGGTGCATCTCTCGCTAAATTAGGGAAAAAAGTCGTTGTAGTAGATATGGATATAGGATTAAGAAACTTAGATGTAGTAATGGGGCTTGAAAATAGAGTTGTGTATAATATTATGGATATTATCGAAGGTAGGTGTAAAATTAGCCAAGCACTGGTACGAGAAAAACATCTAACAAACTTCTTTTTGCTCCCTGCATCTCAAATGCATACAAAAGAAGACGTAAAAATAGAATCTGTAGACGAGATAATCTCAATCATAAAGGAAAGCTTTGATTATGTTTTACTCGATTCACCGGCAGGCATAGAAAACGGTTTTCGCTCTGCTGCTTCACCTGCAAGCGAGGCTCTAATTATTGTCACTCCGGATGTTTCTTCCGTTCGAGATGCAGACAGAGTGATAGGGTTATTAGAAAATAGTGGAATAGAAGGCATTTCTTTAATAATCAACAGATATGACCCGCTGCTCGTCCATAAGAAAAAAATGTTGGATGCAAACGATATTGTTGACGTATTGAGCCTAGACCTTATAGGCCTTATACCTGAAGATAAAGGAGTAATAGATTCAGAGAATAGGGGAGAAGTCCTTTCTATTATAGCAAAAACCCCTGCTGTTCAGGCGTTTGAGAATGTAGCAAAAAGAATGGAGGGAGAGGACGTTCCTTTTATGAAGTTAGATATAGAGAGAAAAGGTCTGTTCAGTATCTTCAGGAGGAAATAGTATGGGATGGTTTGGGAGAAGAGATACTAAATCCGTAGCAAAAGAAAGGTTGAAATTAATCCTCGTTCAGGACAGGGCACTGCTTTCTCCGTCTCTTCTTAATAATATGCGGGAGGAAATAATAAATGTTATAAGTAAATATCTCGACATACAACAATCGGATATTTCAATACAGATACAAAGAGAAAGCCATAAAACAATACTTGAAGCAATAATACCTGTAAAAGGGGTAAAACGGTAGCATACCTTTGAAAAAATTACCAACATTGCTCACACTGGAAATAATAAGTCTTACTCTTATTTCTCTGTTTTTGCTCTCCTTACTTGGGCAAAACTTTTATTTTGTAAAAAGACAGGCTGTTTATGTAATAGTTGGATTCGCTACAATGTATTTTATGCTTTATTTTGATTTTAAGGAACTAACGTATTTTTCGTGGATTATTTATTTTATCGGTTTAATCTTACTAATCTTAGTATTGTTTATAGGGAAATCTGCATATGGCGCTCAGCGTTGGCTCCACATTAGAAGCTATATAACAATTCAACCATCAGAATTTGAAAAGCCTATATTAATTATTTTTTTTGCCTATGTTGTATCGCAGGAATTATCAGATTTTAAAAAATTCTTATACTTATCCGGAACCTTTATAGTACCGTTTGTGATTATATTCAAACAGCCCGATTTAGGAACTTCCATCGTTATATTTTCGATATTTATATTTACGCTGTTTTTCTTTTTCCATATAAAATATTTTCTGTCAGTTATCATATCAGTTATTGCCCTTATTCCTATCGGGTTAAAATTCTTAAAACCGTATCAGCTCCAAAGAATCGCAGTATTCTTAAATCCCCAAAAGGATCCGTTGGGAAGCGGTTATAACGTCATTCAATCAATAATAGCAGTAGGTTCAGGCGGATTACTTGGAAAGGGCATCGGTAAAAGCATATTCACTAAGTTACACTTCGTTCCAGTCCAATACGCAGATTTTATATTTTCGGCATTAGGTGAAACATTAGGCTTTTTAGGAGCAATAACATTGTTAGCATTATATTTGGGCATTTTAATATTCATTGTGAGAACATATAATTTAACGACCAATAAATTTGGAAAAGCAATGCTCATAGGAATTTTTGCACTTTTTATTACACAAATTTTTATTAACATAGGAATGTGTGTTGGGATAATGCCAGTTACGGGAATCCCACTGCCATTTGTAAGCTTCGGTGGAAGCGCAACAATATCTAACTTTATTCTAATAGGACTTGCAATAAATATTTACGTTTACAGAGAGGAGATAAACATTTCATTATGAACAGAATTGATATTTTAAGATTTCAAAAACCGTATGCATATTTTGGAAACGAGCTAAACAGCGTCCATAAAGACCATAAAGATAAAATCAAGATAGCATTTGTTTATCCAGATTTGTATGACATAGGAATGTCATCCCTTGGATACAAAATATTATATCATATGCTCAATGAGATAGAAGACGTTGTAGCAGAGCGCGCGTTTTCACCGCTTGGCGATATGGAAAATTATTTGAGAGAGAAACATATTCCCTTGTTTAGCCTCGAATCGCATACTCCGTTAAAAAACTTTGATATCGTTGCCTTCAGCGTCCAGACAGTTTTAGATTACACGAATATCTTAAATATATTGGAACTTTCCCAAATTCCGATTCATTCAGACAAACGTAACTATCCTCTCGTGTTTATGGGAGGGACTACAGCCTATAATCCCGAACCAATATCAGAATTTATAGATTTTTTTGCTTTAGGCGAGGGCGAAAATGAATTAAAGAAAACAATAGACGTTTTTAGGAAATGGGATAAAAAAGACAAAAAAGAATTTTTGGCAAAGGTTGTAAATATACAAGGAATTTATGTTCCATCACAATTTGATATAGAATATAAAAAAAATGGGAGGATTAAAAAGATCATCCCCCTAACTCAGCATAAACAGGTTATAAAGGATGTTGTTCCCAACATAAGCAAATCATACTTTCCATTAAAACCAATTGTTCCTTTCGGGAGAGTGGCAATGGATAAGGCCAATGTGGAGCTATTCAGAGGATGCACACGAGGTTGTAGGTTCTGTCAGGCAGGTATGGTATACAGGCCAGTTAGGGAAAGAACTGTTGAAAAACTAAAATATGAAATAGAAGAAATACTTAAAAGTACGGGATATGAGGAAATTACTCTTCTGTCACTAAGCAGCAGCGATTACTCACACCTTGATGAAATTATTGATGTGACAAACGAAATAAGTAGGAAATATCATGTATCTATCTCCGTTCCATCACTCAGAATAGACAAATTTCCGGAAAAACTTGGGAGGATGATTGTAGCCCAAAGAGTGCACACAATAACATTTGCAATCGAAGCTGCAACGGAAAGATTACGAAACGTAATAAACAAAACAATAAATGAGGATGATATTTTTAGCACAGTAGAAAAATCAGTTGCTCTTGGATTTCACACGTTAAAATTTTATTTTATGATAGGGCTTCCAACGGAAACAGACGAAGATGTTCTTGCAATTCCCGCTCTTGTTAAAAGAATTTATAAACACAGCCAGAGGTTCAGAACATTCAAAAAACCGCTATCCATTCATCTCAGCATAAACCCTTTTATGCCGCAGCCTAATACTCCATTTCAATGGGATGCTTTTGATAAACTTGAAAATCTCAAAAGAAAGAGCAAATTAATACTTTCAGAATTAAGGGGAAGGCAATTCAAAGTAGATTTCGGATTTTTTAATATGAATAAACTGGAAACGGCATTGAATAGGGGAGACAGACGGTTATCCAAAGTGATAGAAACTGCTTTCAGGAATGGAGCTAAAATGGATGGGTGGACCGAAACATTCAACTTAAATTTATGGATTGAAGCATTTGAAGAGAATGGATTAGATATGAATTTTTATACCGAGAATATTCCGCCTAATGCAGCTCTTCCCTGGGATCATTTATTATGTGGGGTTTCAAAACGATACCTTAAATTTGAAAAGGAAAAAGCGAACAAAGGAGAAACTACACAAGACTGTAGAAGTGGAATTTGCAACGGTTGCAGATTAACAGACTTCTTTGTATGCCCAGTATTAACAAATAAAAATTAGTTTATTTCTCTTGACAAGAAAGAAGTTTTCTATACAATATGCAATGGTTGGGCTTCTAGCTCAGTTGGTTAGAGCGCGTCCCTGATAAGGACGAGGCCTCTGGTTCGAGTCCAGAGAGGCCCACCATACTTTTCTGTGGGGATGTAGCTCAGCGGGAGAGCACCTGCCTTGCACGCAGGGGGTCAGGGGTTCAAACCCCCTCATCTCCACCAGATGTACGAATTAGGTTCAAAGAACATTTTGTTTGCCTACCGTTTTTCCAATCCACTCTCATTAATGTCTTGTAAAGGGTAATCCTTTCGATTGTAATACTCCACATCCTCCGCTTCTCCTCTTTATTCATAAAAGGATACAGTCACAAATCCCACACCTGTATAACTATGTCACTCCTTTTTCCTTAATCTCTGGAAAGGGAATATTGAATTGTTTGTAGATTGTTTTTTGTTTCTTTGATATCTCTGTAAGGAACCTGTTGTTATTGTTTGTTTCAACAACCTTTATCTTCTTTAGTTCATAGATAAGTTCTTGCAGAGTATGTGTTTTGTATAATCCTTTTCTTTCATTATCCTATCAAGAGATGCATACAGTATGAGTGTAACAAATAGGATAAATAATTTACCTTCCATTGCTTCATCAGAATGGTTCCTTATTCTGTTTCCATCTATTTCATTCTTTAGCACATCAAATAGTCTTGCCCTGCTCCCCAAATCTGAGACAAATATAATGAGAGTGTTTTGTGCTCAGGTTATGGAAGTATTAAAATTAAATTAGTAAGGAAAGGAGAGTGATTGGACAATGAAGAAAAGGAAATTTACAGTGGAACAGATCATTCAGATCCTTGCAGAAGGAGAGAAGGGCAATGGTACAGTTGCATCTGTATGTAGAAAGTATGGAATAGGACAAGCTACGTACTACAGATGGAAGAGAGAATACAAAGACTTCTCTA
>JALTHX010000128.1:0-3237 GCA_027076005.1 Caldisericaceae bacterium | reverse complement strand
CCTCGTGCCATCACTGTTAATCCGTAAGCTTGTTTTAGCTCGATTTTGGTAACGTTTTCTTCTGCCATTATTCTTACCTCCGTTTGGTTTTTATATAATATAGCTTATAAATAGGAATATTGCAACGCTCATTCTTTGATTTCGTAGTTTTTTGACGAGTAATAACGTGTTAGCCATACACTAAGCCCGTCAAGCCCGGGAAAAAGTACTCGCTCATGAATATTGGACTGGTCAAGTTTATCCCTTATCTCCCACTTTACTTCTTTTGGAATAATTACTTTTTTATATAATTCCGGGTGTTTTTTCATAATACTTTCAAATTTTCCGGTAGCACGCGATGTAACCGAATGAAGCGCAAACTGGTTAATGATACGCTCATCCATAGAAGGAGGTTCAAAAAATAACGCAAAATCATCTTCATTTTCTTCTGAAAAATTTTCAATTGTTTTAGAGATTTTTGCGAGCATCTCCGTAGTAAAAATGTCTGCATTTTCTTCTTCCAGGATTTTTTTGAAACGTTCCGGCAAAAACTCGTGTAACTTTATGTAGTCGATACACCATATAATTCCGTCCTTGTCATACTGCTCCATATTACTTGTAGCAAAGTGCATTGCAATAAGAGGGGAATATGTCCAGTCCAGTAGTCTTGTAGGCAGTCCATGGTGTCTTGCTATTGAGAGCCAGGTCCAGATTGTGTGCTCCGAGGGATTTATTCCTGCATATTTAATAAAATTTCTTATAAGATGTTGCTCTAAAATCCAGTAAGAGCCACCAAGCCTCATAAGCCCTGTTTCCAGGCTGTAATTTTTATCCGATAAGCCCCTGTATACATAATCCGAGCGAAATCTGCCTATACTTTTCAACGTTCTTGAGTCTTTATATAAAAGGCCCATTATTTCTTCCCAGGAATGTATCACATATTCATTCATTAAAAAACCTCCTCTACTATCTTCTCACAATTATAATTAAGGTTGCAATGCTTGCAAACTTCCTTATTTACCGTGATAAATGGCACCTTTTCTCTTTTTAGGTAGGATATCATATCTTTTACAATAGCCTTTACCTCGGACATAATTTCCGTAAATTCTTTTTCCGTGAATTTTTCTTCTTTTATGCCACCGTCTTCAATGTAGACCACTGCAGGGTATACCTTTATCCCATATAATTGCTCCACAGCAAATTTGTACAGTGCAATTTGGATTCCGTCTGTTTCTATATTGCTTTCCCTTGTTTTATAATCAATTATTCGTATGTTTCCGTTAACGTTCATCATCAAGTCGAATTTTCCACTGATTATTGTATTATTCATATGTATTCTAAATGGTTTTTCGCTAAGTAAAAATATGCTCTGTATTTCCTCTCTGGTTTTACCTAATGCAAATGATTGAAAATATGCGCCTGCGGATTCTACATATCTCCATGCCTTTTCGTAATTTATCGTTCTATTTTTAGAGGCGAAAGAAACCTTTCGAAAACTTTCGTACAATGTCTTTTCTATTAAATCTTTATTTTTGTCTTCAAATAATTTTACTGTTTTCACTGAAATTGCAAAGTCAGAAAGTACTTTATGTACAAATGTTCCGATATGGCTGCTTTCTTTGAATGAGAAGTATACATTTTTTCCGATTCTTTTGAGGTAAAAGTGCATAGGGCATTTGTGTGCTGAAATAATTTCGCTTACCGAGAATTTATATTTCATTGTTGAATATCCACATTTCTACCTGTCCTCTTGCCATTGTTCGGATTTTGCCTTTGTCAATGAGTTTCTTTAAAATATTGTCAAGATCATTATTTTGCGTTTCACTTATATGCAGAAGGTTGCTGTAAGTAATAACCTTGTATTGCGAAATAATTTTCTCTACTTTTTCCAAAGGTGATTCAAAAGGAACATTTTGGACAGGTTTTTTGGTTATGCTCTTTGTTTTTGAGAATTTTTTAAGCACAGGTTTTTCAAAAACAATGGAAAGTATTTCTTTTAATGGTTTCTCAGCGTATTTTTTTACCATATTCACTTTAATATCTATGTCTTGTGATTCTGCATCTCGCAACATTTTTGATATTGCAATAAGAGTTTCTGCTTCATCGGGTTTCAGATAAATGACTTTGATTCCATATTCTTTGATAAGTGCCCTTGTTTTCTTAGCGGTTTTGCTTATCATTTTTTTACTGTCTCCTATAAAAATGGCTTCCTTTGCAATTCCGTTATTTAACATTTTACTAAGGTTTTTTATGCTGCTGTACAGAGAGCGTTTTGTCCTGTTAACTGTAATTAATGCTTTTCCTTTTTTTATAATTGTGTATGTTGATGTTTTCTTTAAAATTTTATAATCTTCAGCTGTTTTTATGAGTAGGTCTGTAATTTCTCTGTTAAAACTTTCTATGTTTACTTGTTTTATATAATTTGGAAGCATTGAATCTATTGTTTCTTTCTTAATATCCAAAGTTCCAGTTTCAAGTAAATTATCTGCTGCCTTAATCAGCTTTCTCGGGTTCTTATTTCCACTTTCAAAAAGTTTGCTTATATCGGATTCTTTGAATGGATAAAATTTATTTTCCATTTTTATTCCAAGTTCCTTAAAATAAAATGCATTTCTTCTTTTAATAATTTCTTTCGCGTCATTGATATTTAACGGAAAAATGGTGGCTCTTTCCGACAACCTTTCCGCTACGTTCACCGGGAGGAACTTTTCCCATTTTTTGAATGTTTGTGTTTGCACCGAGAGCAGGAACAGAGCATTGCCCGAGTTGGAAAACAGCCTTACGATTTTTTCAAAAAAGTCTTTTATATCTTCCTTGCTTAGATGCCTGTCTATTGTTTCAATTTGGTCTATGGAAATTACAAAAGGGAAAGGTGAAAAGTTTAAGAATGAGATGAGTAATTTATATGCAACATCTTCGTTTATTCTAAATCCGGCCGACAAATTCAGTTCTTTTAGCTCTTCGTTAGAAAGTTCCTCTCCTTTGAGAAAGTCGATTGCAAGACGCTCTTTTTCTTTATCCATAAGCATAGCAACTAAGTGGAAAAAATAGCGAGGGAACTCTTTATATTTGTTTGTCAGGGTGTTTTTTATTTCTTGCTTTAGTTTCTCCCGTGCATTTTTTTGAGGGATTGTTTCAAATATACCTTTTGCAACAAAAGGGAGACCATTTTGCTTTAATATTGTTTCCACATAAAACATACTTTGTCTCGGTATTTTTTTCTGTTCAACTAATTTAAGCCCCTGTTTTATTGTCCAT
>JALTHX010000127.1:0-3266 GCA_027076005.1 Caldisericaceae bacterium | reverse complement strand
TACTCCAGAACGAACAAACAGAGCAGTCTACTTCCAATCTTTTGACCTCTGTTTCTCCCTCTCCCAGACCATATTCTTTAATGAATGCTCCGGTTCTATCGTATATTTTTCCATTATTGCCGAGATATCCTACAATCATTTTATCACCTCATGGATAATCTCCTGTGTATATGGCCCCATTTGGAATGTTATCTGTGAAAGTTTTCCAAACAACATAGTAAAAATATTGTTTTTCGGGGTCGGGTTGCGGCGTCCCTTTTATCCAGTCGCATATGCCAACTATCACATCACCAAAAGTCATCGGCCTATCTAGTATGCCAAGCGCCCACCCAATAGCAGTACCCAGAATTACAAAGGCTTCCACAAGTCCGGTATATGGATTTGAGAACATGACTCCGTCTATAAAAACAGCCGTAGCTCTCCCATAATAATAATTCTTCATTACAGGATCATCCGTTAAAGATGCTCGATAGAGATAGTATCCAGCAAAAATTGCACCCGCGACGATAGAAGCTATCGGCAATATAGGTTTGCATCCTTTTAGAATTCCACTTTCAACGAACCATCTATTTTCTAAAATGAGTCCGCTTATCAAAACTCCACCAGATGTTGAATATGCTATCATACCTGCTGTATCACCTTCTTTATATGCTTCTATAAAACCTATGGCAGACGAGACAAGAATGGCCGTACCACTCGCGACTTTTAATGATTTCACCATTGCACTATACTTTCCCTCTGGTTTACCCAAATTATCGGGCTTTATTTCATCTAGGTTTGTGCCCACACGAGTATGCTCTTCTGTTGTATATACCTGCACGAGTTCCCCGCTACCAGTCACCGATTTGTATTCAAAAATACCGTTTGATTCTCCGATATATTCTTTATCTGTTCCGAAATATGTTTGTATATATCTTGTAAGTTCTTGACCAGAAGCAACTTTGCCACCATAGTACTGCACCTTGTAAATGGTACCTGTGGGAGCATGCTCTTTTTCTAAAATAATAAAATTCTCATTTTTTATTAATCTTGTAGCGCCTGATATGCTTGCAGTCATTATTTTCGCTTCACTTACTTTTATTCCAGTAAGTTCTGAATATTGCTTTATCTTATAAAAATCGATTAGCATTTCTGTATATGTATTAAATACTGATTGCAGGTTTGAAATTGTATTTGCATTTTCGAGTTTCCATATATAATTCCAATCTACACTTTTTATTGTCTCAGGAATTCTATCGCTGTAATCAGAAGTCACTACAACCGCATCGGCATTGCCTGTTTCAGCTATATTCTTAAATTCGCCGTATATTGATGTACTATTATCTTCTGTATTAAAAATATATATGTCTGTTCCTGATAAGTATCCAGAATTTCTATCAGGTATGTCCCCAGGAATTTCATTAATAATTGCTGTTTCATTAACGCCTTTTTTGAATATGATGAAATACTGGTTCGTAAGTACGACCATTCTGAAGGCTCCGATTTTCATATAAGAAGGATTTAGAGGAGACGGTTTTTTATTTTCCTCCATCCAAACCGGAATTATGCTAAGAATTGTACTATTCGTTGTTACATTTTCTGGAGGTATTATGAAATCACACTGGAAAGAATGATTATTGAGCTCATTTCCTGCTACGCTTTTGCTAAACAATTTAGTGTGCCAAGAGTCGTTTTTATATAATGTAAAAATAAACCCAGGCAATTTATATGAGGTTGAATTGTTATAATAGCTACTATCGTAGCTGGGATCTAATGAAAACTGTATTGTTATTTTTTGCTGGGTGTTGGGTGCCATGTTCAAGAAAAATTTGGCCTCTTTATAATCAGTATGAATGGGCAAGATATTTTGATATGTTTTCTCAAATTGTGTGAAATAAAACTTCCAGTTATTTTCTCCACCATCATATAGCTTTGTTCCAATAGATTCTATTGATTTAGCATCGATTATTTTCAGTGGATTTAATACATTCCCACAAAGTCCATTTATATATTGAACGTTTAGGACCGGTTCAAAATAACAATCTCCACCGCCCCCATTTTTGATATGAATAGCTATGAGATTTTCCCCTATCTGCAGATTTTGAGTAATATTTATCTGATAATTCCAATATGATGCGCCATGCACGTCATCTATATTATCGAGAACTTTCACACCATTTACCCATACCTCTGCCCCATCATCTGAAGAGATATATAGTTGGGCATTACTAATGGGCTTATCTAAAACAAAGGTTTTTCTTGCGCAGAGATCGGAGAAATCTTTTTCAGTAGCAGGAGTATGAGGTATGCTATCTCCTTTACCTATTGGAGTTATATTTGCTGTCCAGAGAGCATTACTAAATTCTAAATCTGTATTCCATCCTGGATAGCCCGCTACCCATTTTGTTCCATCAAAATAATAGGTATCATATGCTACCATCCATTCGAAAGGCAAAAATTCATTTAGAAGGGCTTTTACTGTAGATGAAGAAGGAGGTGTAGCATCCTCATAGGTGTGTCCCCAGTAAACACTCTGCCATTCTTTTGTAATAAACTCACCAGTTGGGATATAATAATCATCAAAGGTGATATTTTCCCATGAGGCTGCAGGCTGCAAGTCGTTTGAATCCCATATACCATCACCATCTATATCGTTATCGTAAGGCATAAGAGGATTCGAGCCTAAATGAACTTCTATTCCATCCGGGATTCCATCGTTGTCGGTATCGTTGTTCAAAGGATCGGTTCCATAACTCCCATTATTATTGTTATTGATGTCTCCGATCTCACCAAAAGATTCGTTGTTGTCCCATATTTGATTATTATTTTCATCAAACCAACCATCTGGAAGACCATCGTTATCTGAGTCCCAATCTATAATGTTTATCAAAGAATCATTGTCCTCATCTTCTTCCCATAAATTATTCTTTATCTGGTTCCAGAAATTAAGTTCATCACCATCTTCCAATCCATCATTATCTGAGTCCTTATCTAAAGGATTGAAAAGCCCATCATTATCTGGGTCTATATTCTCATCCCATTTTCCAAAATTGATTATTTCGAAGCCATCTGTAAGTCCGTCGTTGTCGGTATCATTCATTCCCGGATCGGTTCCGTAGCCTCCTGCGAAGCCTGACCGAGCATCACCGAGTTCTCCCCATTCTTCATCCTTATCATAGGCATTGTTGTAATTGGAATCGTTCCATCCGTCGTATAGTCCGTCCCCGTCAGAGTCGTAATCTATTATGTTTTCAAGACCGTCGTTGTCTATGTCCGCATTCCACCCT
>JALTHX010000126.1:0-3270 GCA_027076005.1 Caldisericaceae bacterium | reverse complement strand
TTTTCTTTATCTCCAAGCATAAGCTTTTCTTCATATGCTTTATTGATAAAGTTGAATGCCCAATGCTTCTGTGCTGTATCAGTAAAAGGAAGTGTATGATTGAATATATGTTCTGCATCAAGCCCTAGGGCTCTTGTAAGCATTGTTGCAATTTCTGCACGGGTTACCTCCCTATCTGATTTAAAGTTTCCGTCAGGATATCCTATGATAAAGTTGTGGTGATAGACTTTTAACACTACTTCACAGTTTTCTGCTTTTACAGTTCTTGTGAGTTTCGATTGAGTTCCTTTGCTATCTTTTACATCTATGCTCACAGTATACATTCCTTCTTCTGTATATGTGTGAAGTAACGTAATAAACTTTCCTGTTTCTTTCCCTTTTACTATATCTGTTCCGTCCCCGAAGCTTACTTCGTATGTATATGGCGAAACACCGCCTGCAAATGTGAATACAAACTTAGAGCCTGTGTTAATGCAGATTCTTTGTGGAGGGTTTACTGTGAGGTTAATCGGATTAGGCTTTGGTGGGTTAGGTTTAGGCTGAGGAGCTATTGCGCAGATCCAAGTTTCAAATACAGCATCTCCTAATAGAGTGTTGTCATTGAAAACAGACGCTTCGTTTTTTAATCTGATACATCCCTGCTGTACATTGGGAAACTGAATTCTATATGTAATTATTCTTTCTTCCCCGATGTCTAATAAACCGATGTTCCATACCAGAGTGGCATTACCATACAGAGGGTCGTAAGCAGTTGAATTTACCGGAGGATTAGCAGAGATAAAATGTTCTAATGCAGGCAGTTTATCCTGGACTTTTACATCTGTTGCTTTAATATTCCCTATATTTTTGATTTTTATTTCATATGTGCCTATTGACCCGGGGGGTGCTTGTTTTGGGCCATTTTTAGTTATGGAAATTTTTGCTTGTGCAGGGTTTGTACTGCTGTTTTTACCCAGCACGGGCTGTACAATTAAAGAAGAAACCAGCAAAAATGTTATAAGTACCAAAGTTATTTTCTTCATTTTTCCTCCTTATACTTTTTTTAAATTATTGCTAAAAATGAATTTTAGTCAAATGCTTTACCTATAATATTCTTTAGTGTATAATGAGCTTAAAATAAGTCAAGGAGTGATTATGGATAGAGAAAATTTGTTAGCGGTATTAAGAGAAAACGTAAAAGAAGAAAATTTGATAAAACATATGCTTGCAGTGGAAAGTATTATGCGTGCACTTGCAGAGCATTTTAATGAAGATGCGGAAAAGTGGGGTACCGCAGGCTTGATGCATGATATCGACTTGGACAAAACGCGCAATATACCTAAAAAACACAGCTTGATGGGTGCGGAAATGCTGAAAGAAATGGGCTTTCCCGAAGACATTGTTTATGCTGTAAAAGTGCACAACCCTGTTCATCACTTGCCGAGAAAAACTCTTCTGGACAAGGCACTTTATGCGGCAGACCCCATAAGCGGGTTGATAACCGCCTGCGCACTTGTAAAAGGCAAAAAATTGTCTAATGTGGATGTAAAATTTGTGCTGAAGCGTTTCAAAGAGAAAAGATTTGCAAATGGGGCAAATAGGGAGCAGATTGCTGCTTGCTCAGAATTAGGGCTTTCTCTTGAAGAGTTTGTAAAAATTGCGCTGGGTGCGATGAAATCAATTTCAAAGGAGCTTGGATTATGAACGTAGTTGAAAAAGCAAAAGAATTAAAAAACAGTGGCAGAACTTCCGAGGCCATTGAACTGCTGGAAAGTTTTATAAGTAAAAATAAGAAAGAGCGGTTAGGAGCGCATAAACTTCTTTCCGACTTGTATATGAAAACAAACTGCTTTGACAAAGCAGTTTCTACACTTGAAAAAGCGATAAATGACAACCCCGATAACCTCTGGCTTTATCTGATGCTTGGAGACCTTTATCTCTACGACGTTAAAGATTCTCAAAAGGCAAAAGAAGTTTACGAAAAAGGGCTTTCGCACTTTTCAGCACCCGTTAGGACAACGATGTCTCCTTACAGATATTTTTTGAAAAGGTTGTCTAGCCTTTCTTATGAAAGTGGCAATATGAAAGATGCCAAAAAGTATTTTGAGCGTTTTATAGAAATTGAGCCCTCGGATTTTTATGCATCAGACTTTCAAAAGTTTGCAGATGTTTTAATAAAATTGGGCGAGGAAAAGCGTTCTAAGCAAATTTTGCAGCTTGGAATAAAAACTCATCCCGGATATAAAAAATTGTACGATTTTGCAAAGAAACATTTTCCACAAGAAAATTTTCCTTACAGAGAAAAAAAGGTAAAGATAAAATATCCAGATATAAAAAAGATTCCTGTTAAAACTTCCTTGATTCGTGAAGGTAACAACCTTTACGATATTGTAGATGAGCATACAAAAAATATGCGGCAAAAAAGTGATATTATTACGGTTTCTTCCTGTGTGGCTGCTATGTGTGAGGAGAGAAGTGTAACTGTGGATACGATTTTCCCGTCAGCCCTTGCTAAAATAGTTTCACGATTTGTTTCTCATAAAGATGTGCCATTTGGAGGTGCTGCGCCGCTTGCAAACCCGGCTGCAATGGAAATAGCGATAAGGGAAGCAGGAGCAGTTCGTATTGTTTTTGCTGCGTTTATAGGGGCGATAGGGCGCTTGCTGCATACCAGTGGTTGGTTTTACAGAGTTGCGGGAGAGCAAGCAGCGATGATAGATGACCCGCCTGCAGCGATCCCCCCTTTTGATTATGCAGTTATACCCGGCCCCAAGGATTCTTTTGCAGTGAGCGAAAAAATAAAAGAGGTTACAGGTTGCGAAGCGGCAATTATTGATGCAAATGATCTTGGAGATGCCTGGGCTGTTGGTTACAGCAGCGGAGTAAATAAAAATAAACTCGAGGCAATTCTTTCTGATAACCCGGCAGGGAACGAGGACCAACAAACCCCAATTGTTATTGTAAGAGGTTTATAGCCGTTATTCCATTTGGCTGTTAGCATCTCTCCCTTAATAGTTAGTTATTTCTCAAAACGTTTTTTGTGATAAACTAATCTCCGGAGGGGATGTGTATGAAAGGTTATCCTCTCTCCTCACAAGACACCTTCCTTCAGGTGGGGGATGTAGTGAGGATTATTTGATTTTTTCATATATCAAATTATAATGTAATTATGAAACTCAATCAAGCGTTCCAGTTCAAACTCAAGGCCAATAAAGAGCAAGAAGAAAAACTCAAAACCTATGCCGGTGCATGCCGGTTTGTATGGAACAAAACTCTTAACTTAGTGAAGAA
>JALTHX010000125.1:0-3274 GCA_027076005.1 Caldisericaceae bacterium | reverse complement strand
TGGAAGAGAAGAAACTATTTAATGAGTTAATAAACAGAATCTCCTCTGATTTGAGTGCGGAGGAGATTTCTTTAGTCAAAAGAGCATATCAGTTTGCCAGGGAAGCCCATAATGGGCAAAAACGGGAATCGGACAAACCCTACATTATTCATCCTTTAAACGTGGCTTTAATCCTTTCAAACATTCATGTGGATGCAGAAACATATGCTGCTGCCCTTTTGCATGATGTTCTTGAAGATACTAAAACAACGCCTGAAGTAATAAAAGAACAGTTCGGAGAAAGTGTTTTATTTCTTGTTCAGGGGGTTACAAAACTAAAGCACATCAAAAATGTTTCCGTTGAAGAAGCAAAACTGGAAAATTTGCGCAGGATGCTACTCGCTATGGCATCGGATATCAGGGTCGTATTGATTAAACTTGCTGATAGGCTTCATAATATGCGCACGCTCGGTGTTTTTCCTCCGGATAAACAGCAGAGGATTGCACGTGAAACAATGGGGATATATGTTCCTCTTGCGCACAGGCTGGGAATGTATACGGTAAAATGGGAGCTTGAAGATTTAAGTTTTAGATATTTGAACTCGGATAGCTACTATGACCTTGCCCGTAAAGTTTCTAAGAAACGCAGGGAACGCGAGGCGTTTATAAAAAAAGTAATAGAAGAGCTCAGAAGTTTGATGGAACAAAACCAAATCAAAGCGGAGGTTTCCGGAAGGCCCAAAAATCTTTACAGCATATATAGAAAAATGAAGCGTGATAACAAGACGTTTGAGGAAATATATGACCTTACTGCTGTCCGTATTATTGTGCTTGACATCCCGACCTGCTATCAGGTTCTCGGAGTAGTAAATAATTATTATACGCCGGTACCCGGAAGGATAAAAGACTACATCGCGATGCCAAAGCCAAATCTTTATCAATCACTCCATACAACTGTGATTACAACAAGCGGGGAACCGATGGAAATACAGATAAGAACCCGTGCAATGCACAAACATGATGAAATTGGCATTGCAGCGCATTGGAGATATAAAGAGGGAATTAAGCTTGATGAGCGTTATGAAAAGAAACTCGTTTGGTTAAGGCAGCTTATTGATTGGCAAAAAGAAGTGCGTTCCACAAAAGAGTTTGTTGAAAGGGTAAAAACCGACCTTTTCAATGAGGAAGTCCTTGTTTTTACCCCGAAAGGTGAAGTTATAGATTTGCCTATGGGTGCAACTCCGGTGGATTTTGCTTACAGAATTCATACGGAGGTGGGGAACAGGTGTATCGGAGCGAAAGTAAACGGAAAAATCGTTACACTTAATACTCCGCTTAAAACAGGTGACAGAGTGGAGGTTCTTACTTCAAAAACAGAAAGGGCACCCAACGCCGATTGGCTAAAATTTGTAAAAACTGCATCCGCAAGATCCAAAATTAAATCCTACCTCAGAAAGCAAGAGCGCCTTAGAGAAGAGCCAAAAAAGGAAAAGAAAGAAGAGGTAGAGAATAAGCCTCAGCCCATTGTTCACAAAAAGCGTATTTACTCGCCTAAGGAAGAAATTTCGTTTTTTCCGGTTGTTTCAGGAGTAAGAGGTATTAAAGTATCGCTTGCAAAATGCTGTAATCCAGAATATCCTGCTAAAATTGTCGGATATATAACACGTGGGCGTGGCGTCAAAATACATCGTGCAAATTGCCCGAATGTAAAGGCAATATTGAAACGGGGCGGAAAAATTGTGCCTGCGGAGTGGACAGAGAGAAAAAAAGGTATTTTACAGGTATTTTTCAGAATTACTGTGTGGAATGTGCCAGGGATACTTTACAAACTTTTGGGAATAATGGCTGAAAGAAGCCTTAACATAGAGGGGCTGCATACTTCCGAGCGCAAGGATAAGAGAAAGCACGGATATGTGCAGGCATATATACGTTTTTCATTTAAGGTTAATAACCCTTCGGAGATTTCCTCTGTGGTAAAGGAAGTAAATCTTATCCCTGAAGTAATAAACATAAAATATAGCAAAAGGTGGTTTTATGAGGATAGTAGTTCAGAGAGTATTAAAAGCGAAAGTGGAAATTGAAGGTAGGACCTACTCTGAAATAGGAAAAGGGCTTCTTGTATTGTTGGGCGTGGAAATAGGAGACAATAAAGAAAAAGCAGCCTGGCTTGCGAAGAAAATATGCAACCTTAGGATTTTTCCGGATGAGAACGATAAAATGAATCTGTCCGTGAAAGATATATACGGAGAGGTTCTTGTAGTTTCTCAATTTACGCTTGCGTCTTATATTAAGAAGGGCAATAGGCCGTCTTTTTCAAATGCAGCCCTGAATAGTGAAGCGATCCCTATTTATGAGTATTTTGTAAAAAAAGTTTCGGATGAGATGGGCAGTGTGAAAACAGGCGTGTTCGGTGCTGATATGCGGATAAGCCTTATAAACAACGGGCCGGTTACTTTTATAATGACAAGATAATTTGGGAGGTTGACAAATGGAAAGAAAAGGAGATGTTTTTGTGGGCTACAGAAAGGCAATTGGCATTATGGACATTGAAGGGATAGTATCCTATATAAAGAACGAAGAACCATTAAAAAAGGTGTATCTTATTTCTGAGTTTCCTGTTAATTCCATTGTAAAAAAATTTATTGAGAAAAATCTTTCTTCGCTTGTCCCATTCGAGCTAATTGTAGCCAAAGATTTTGACAAAGAGATTGAAAGGATAAAAGAACTGCATAACCAGGAGGACGTATGGGTAGAAAATCTCAACAACTTTGGCGACAGGGCAATGTCATTTGACGTAGATTAATATGCTTTCCCTCGCGCATTTTAGCCTTTACCTTACGCTTCTTCAGTCGCTTGCACTTATCATCACTGCAGCTTTTATCCTTGCTCAAACGCCAATAACACAATTTCTGTTTAACCTGGATAAATCTTTCAAAAAGCAGCTTCTGCTCGGGATATTTTTCGGGTTTATTTCTATGCTGGGAACATACCTGGGAGAGCCTGTTAACGGTGCAATTGCAAATGTGAGAGATATCGGTGCAATCAGCGGAGGATTGTTTGGCGGGCCGCTCGTTGGTATTATTGCAGGGCTTATAGGCGGGGTTCATAGATACACGCTTGGCGGGTTTACTGCCCTGCCTTGTATGCTTGCAACGACTATAAACGGGACACTCGCAGGGCTGCTTTACAAGTTCAGGAAAGAAGACATATTTAGCCCTTTTAAGGGGATGATTTTTGCTCTTGGTGCGGAAACATTTCATATGTCACTTGTCTTGCTGCTTGCAAAACCTTATCC
>JALTHX010000124.1:0-3281 GCA_027076005.1 Caldisericaceae bacterium | reverse complement strand
AATATTATAACCTCTCTCGAAATTCTTCCTGAAGGCCTTGAAAAAATGAATTTTGTATTACAGGAAAAATATAAAAAAATTAAGGAAAATGAAGTAAGGCTGGAAGCGTACCAAATGGATGACGCAGAATATGCACTTACCGCGTTCGGTACTGTAGCACGTATTGCAAAAACCGTTGTTGAGATGGCACGTAAAGATGGTATAAAACTTGGGCTTATCCGCCCCATTACTGTTTGGCCGTTCCCGGAAAAGGAAGTTGCAAACTATGCTGATAAAGTAAAATTTTTCTTTGATGTGGAAATGAATGAAGGACAGATGCTTGAAGATGTAAAACTCGCTGTTAATGGTAAGAAACCAGTTCACTATTACGGAAGGCTGGGAGGAATTGTCCCAACGGCCGAAGAGATTTACGGTGAGTTTAAAAAGCGTTTAGGAGGCAAATAATGAAACTTATATATGAGAAACCTGATACAATAGAAAAAAGAGACACGAGTTACTGTCCGGGGTGCCCTCACGGTATTGCTCACAGGCTCGTTGCAGAACTTCTTGAAGAAATGGACCTCGTAAAGAAAACAGTAATTGTATGGCCTGTTGGGTGCTCTGTCTTCGGATATTATTTTATTGCAACTGATGCGGTATCCGCAGCACATGGACGCGCCTGTGCAATGGCAACAGGCATAAAGAGAACTCATCCTGAATCCTTTGTAATAACATATCAGGGAGATGGCGACCTCGCTTCGATTGGTATTGCAGAAACCGTACATGCTGCAGCAAGAGGAGAGCGTATATCTGTTATATATATCAATAACGGAAACTACGGAATGACAGGAGGGCAAATGGCCCCTACGACCCTTATAGGACAGGTAACAACAACTACACCTTACGGAAGGAAAGGTAGGCTTAACGGTTTCCCTATGCACGTTCCTGAAATGTTGGCTGCATTAGACGGGCCTGCATATATTGCACGTGCATCTCTGGATAACCCGCAGCATATTATCCAAGCAAAAAAATTTATCAAAAAAGCTTTTACGGCACAGACAAAAGATCTTGGATTTTCTCTTGTAGAGTTAGTTTCGGCATGTCCTACAAACTGGAAGATGACTCCGGTGGAAGCAATGGAAAGAATCAGAAAAGACGTTCTTCCCGTATTCCCAATTGGGGAATTCAAGGTAGCAAAGGGGGTTGAGTAATATGCAAAAGGAACTTGTTATAGCAGGTTTTGGTGGACAAGGAGTAATGCTTGCAGGTGAACTTCTTGCCGAAGCAGGAAAAGAAGAAGGGAAATTTGTTACCTTTCTTCCTTCTTATGGCCCGGAAATGCGTGGAGGAACCGCAAACTGCGACGTTATCATATCGGACAAACAGATAGCATCTCCAGTAATCGGACGCCCTGAAGCTGCTATCGTAATGAATCTTCCCTCCCTTGATAAATTTGAACCTTTAATGAAAGAAAATGGGATTCTTGTAATTAACAAAACTCTCATCCCAAGAGAGGTAGAAAGAAAAGATGTCCGCGTACTTCAAATAGACGCACAGGAAATTGCAAAAGAGCTCGGCAACGAAAAAGTGACAAACCTTATTCTGCTTGGGGCATATAATGAAATTGAGAAAACAGTAAAACTCGAAACCTTAAAAAAAGCACTGAAGTCATTTCTCAAAGGCAGAAAGGAAAAACTCATACCTATAAACGAAAAAGCGTTGGAAAAAGGTGCTGAAATTGCAAGGGAATTTCTCGGAGGAAAATAATGAAAATAGTAAAGCCATTTGATTTAGAACCACAGCCAGTTGAATTCAACGGCTCTGTCATAAAAGGTGTTACGATTAGATGGCTTATCAAAAAGGAAGATGGTGCCCCTAATTACGCAATGCGTTACTTTGAAATGGAAAAAGGAGCAGTAATTCCCGAGCATCATCATCCATGGGAGCATGAAATTTATTTCCTTCAAGGGAAATGCCTTGTTACTGAGGGAGAAGAGGAGCATATAGTAGGTAAAAATACGGCTGTTTTTATACGGCCGAATTTACCTCATTCATACAAAAATGTGGGTGACGAAAAGTGCGCTTTCCTCTGCATAATCCCCCATCAAAAGTAATATTATGAGTTTAACAGGCAAAGTTTTTGTGGTTACTGGTGGCTCTTCCGGGATAGGAAGAGCCACTACGCTTTCTCTTGCCCAAAACAGGGCAACTGTATTCATTATCGGGAAGAGTGAAAAACATCTTACGGAAACTGCAAAATTCAGCAAGAACATTATGCCTATCGCAACCGATCTTTCGAAAGAAGCCACTCCTGAAAATGTTGCGGAGATAATCGCTTCCAACACAAGCGAAATTTCAGGGTTTGTACATTGTGCCGGAGAAATATTTACAGAGTCATTTGAAACATTTAGGATGCATGAACTTATAGAAATGGAGAAAGTAAATGTAAATGCGGGGTTTGAAATTTTAAAAAAATTAATGCCCATCTTCCACAAAGGAAGCATAGTTTTTGTTTCTTCCATAGATGCATATTTCGGGGCAATAAACCCACCTTCCAGTGGTTATGCACTAACTAAAGGAGCCCTAATCTCTCTGACAAATGCTCTTGCCTCTGAACTTGGCGATAGAGGAATTCGGGTAAACTGCGTTGCTCCGGGCCTTATCCGCACACGTATGACTGAGGATTTCTTTTCTGAGGAATTCAAAACAACACGGGAGAAATTCCTCAGCCGCGTACCTCTAAAACGTGCAGGGACATCTGACGAAGTTGCTAAGCTCATCACTTTTCTCCTTTCTGATAAAGCGTCCTATATAAACGGGGACACAATTTTCATAGATGGAGGCTATCATATTCGGTGAAATTTATTCATACAGCAGATTTGCATTTAGGCTTCAACACATTTAGGGGAGAGAACAAATATAACCCCTTTAAATCACTTGATTTTGCCGTAGAGTATTCAATAGAAAAGAAAGTAGACTTATTCCTTATAGCCGGGGATGTATTCGACAGACGGGACCCTTCGAGTTTTATCCAGCAAGGATTTGCAGAAGAGGTAAAAAAACTTGTAGAAAAGAATATTACGGTTTTCATTGTAACAGGGAATCACGAAGGTGCGCCAAGTCCTGAAAGAAACATACATTTAGATGTATATAATGCTCTGCGTATAAAAGGTATTCATATTGCGAAAAAGATAATGCTATACGAACTACCTGATGTAAACATCATTTCTGTTCCTTATCCATACAAAAAAAACTTGCTCGTGAAAGAGGAATACAGAAATAAAAACGAAGAGGAAGTTACG